>JAGOBT010000240.1 GCA_017999135.1 Burkholderiaceae bacterium | reverse complement strand
GCCAAGGTGGTGGGGCCGAACGCCCTGGGCGTGATGCTGACCGGCATGGGCGCCGACGGCGCCCGCGCGATGAAGACCATGCGCGACGCCGGCAGCTGGAACCTGTGCCAGGACGAGGCCAGCTGCGTGGTGTTCGGCATGCCGCGCGAGGCCATCGCCGCGGGTGCGGCAAATGAGGTGCTGCCACTGCAACGCATTGCGCCGGCGCTGATCGAGCGGCTGAAGAGCACGGTCGGCGCGGCCATCCACCGCGTCTGAGGTCAGAACTTCAGCCCGGCGGCAGGAACAGCTGCTGCAGGTCCGACAGGAAGTCGAAGCCGCGGGCGCTGGGCCACACCCGGGCGAAATCGCGCACGATCAGGCCCTTGGCCTCGGCTTGGGCCAGCGGCTGGGCGATGGCGCTGATCGGCAGGCCGGTGCGGGCCTGGAAATCGGCCAGCGCAAAGCCGTCCTTCAGCCGCAAGGCGTTGAGCATGAACTCGAACGGCAGCTGCGCGCGTGGCACCTCGTCGTCGTTGCTCATCGCCGTGCCGCCAGCACCCGACAGCGCCTGGTCCATGTAGGTGCGCGGCTCGCGCCAGCGCACCTGGCGGATCACCCGGTGCGGGTAGCTCAGCTTGCCGTGCGCCCCGGCGCCAATGCCCAGGTAGTCGCCGAACATCCAGTAGTTCAGGTTGTGGGTGCAGCGGTGGCCGGGCCGGGCGAAGGCCGACACCTCGTAGCGTTGCAGGCCGGCAGTGGCGGTGCGCGCGGTGATCGCATCCAGCATGTCGCTGGCCAGGTCGTCGTCGGGCAGGCCCGGGGGCGGTGCGGTGGCAAACACCGTGTTCGGCTCCACCGTCAGGTGGTAGATCGACAGGTGTGGTGGCTCGAAGGCCAACGCAGTATCCAGGTCGGCCCGCAGCTGCGCCAGCGTCTGGCCCGGCAGCGCGTACATCAGGTCGAGGTTGAAGGTGTCGAAGCAGGCCGCGGCCTCGGCCAGCGCCGTGCGGGCCTGGGCGCCGTCGTGCACCCGGCCCAGCTTGTGCAGCATGGCGTCGTCGAAGCTTTGCACGCCCACGCTCAGCCGGGTGACGCCCGCGGCGCGGAAGGCGCGGAAGCGTTCGCGCTCGAAGCTGCCGGGGTTGGCCTCCAGCGTGATCTCGCAGCCCGGCAGCAGCGGCAGGCGGGCGCGGATGTCGGCCAGCAGCCGGGCGATGCCATCGGGCGAGAACAGGCTGGGCGTGCCGCCGCCGATGAAGATGCTGATGACCGGCCGGCCCCACACCTGCGGCAGCGCGGCTTCCAGATCGGCCACCAGGGCATCGAGATAGCGCTGTTCCGGCAAGCCGTCGCTCGGCCGGGCATGGCTGTTGAAGTCGCAGTACGGGCACTTGGCGATGCACCAGGGCAGGTGCACATACAACGACAGCGGCGGTGGCTCACCCAGATGCAGCGTGCCGGGGCGCAGATACCGGCTGACGAGATCCTGGCTCACGGATGCCGGGTCACAGGTGCCATGCTGCGGTGAGCATCTCGCGCAGCGCGGCGGCCGAGCGGGCACGGTGGCTGTGCTGGTTCTTCACCTCGGCCGGCAGTTCGGCGACGGTGGCGCCCAGCGCGGGGATGAACATCAACGGGTCGTAGCCGAAGCCGTGGCTGCCACGCGCAGCCGCCAGGATCTCGCCCGGCCAGCGGCCCACGGCCACCAGCGGCTCGGGGTCGTCGGCATGGCGCACCGCCACCAGAGTGCTGATGAAGTGCGCCCGCCGGTCGGCGTGCGGCGCCAGCGCCGCCAGCAGCGCGGCGTTGTTGGCGGCATCCTGCCGGCGGCGGCGGGCTTCGCGGTCTTCATCGGCCACCACGGCCACCTCGCCCGCATAGTGGGCCGAGATGACGCCCGGCGCGCCGCCCAGGGCGCCGACGCACAGGCCCGAGTCATCGGCCAGCGCAGCACCACCGCTGGCACGCGCCGCCTGCCGCGCCTTGGCCAGCGCGTTCTCGATGAAGGTGTGGTGGGGCTCGTCGGCTTCGGCAATGCCCAGGCTGCCCTGTGTCACCAGGTGCAGCGGCAGGCCGGCCAGCAGCGCCTGCAGCTCGCTCAGCTTCTTGGCGTTGTTCGATGCCAGCACCAGGCGCAGCATGGCCGACCGCCCTACTTCGACACCGGCGCGGCCAGCGCCGCGCGCTGGGCCAGCACCAGTTCTCGGATGCCCTTGTCGGCCAGCGCCAGCAGCGCGTCCATCTCGGCGCGGGTGAAAGCTGCGCCTTCGGCCGTGCCCTGCAGTTCAACGAACCCGCCGCTGCCAGTCATCACCACATTCATGTCGGTGTCGCAGCTGGAATCCTCGGTGTACTCCAGGTCCAGCAGCGGCGTGCCGGCCACGATGCCCACGCTGACGGCGGCCACCGCGTCCTTGATCGGGCTGCGTTGCAGCTTGCCCTGGGCGATCAGCCAGGCCACCGCATCGGCAGCGGCCACATAGGCGCCGGTGATGGCCGCAGTGCGGGTGCCGCCGTCGGCCTGCAGCACATCGCAATCGATCAGGATGCTGCGCTCGCCCAGCGCGGCCAGGTCAAACACGCAGCGCAGGCTGCGGCCGATCAGGCGCTGGATTTCCTGCGTGCGGCCGCTCTGCTTGCCGCGAGCCGCCTCGCGGTCGCCACGGGTGTGGGTGGCGCGCGGCAGCATGCCGTACTCGGCCGTCACCCAGCCTTCGCCACTGCCGCGCTTGTGCGGCGGCACTTTCTCTTCCACCGAGGCGGTGCACAGCACCTGGGTGTGGCCGAAGCTCACCAGCACCGAGCCCTCGGCATGGCGGGTGAACCCGCGCTGGATGCTGACCGGGCGCAAAGCGTCGTGCGCGCGGCCATCGCCACGCAGAAAGTTGCTCATCGGGAACCTCAGGGTTTCTTGTGAGACGACCGCTTGATCGCCTCGTTGATCTCACGGATCGAGCGCTCGATTTCAGCGTCGTCCAGTTCCACAGCCGGCGCATCGCCGGCGGCCAGGCTGGCCTGGATGGTGGAGGCGAAGACCTCGTCTCCCAGGGCCCGGGTGTGCACCGCGGGTGGGGCGGCCTGCTGCTCGGCGCCTTCCCACTCGACCGCCAGCACGGTCACGTTGTCGCTCTTGGACCCGGCGCTGCGCAGCGCCTGTTCGGCCAGGTCGGGCACCGCATCGGACACCGTGCTGGCACTGAGCGTGCGCACGATGGCCTCGTCGCTGACCGCGCCCCACAGCCCGTCGCTGCACAGCATCAACCGGTCGCCCGGCTGCAGCACCAGCGGCCCGGCGGTGTCGACCACCGGCTTGCCCGGGCTGCCCAGGCAGGTGAACAGCACATTGCGGTTGAAGCGGTGGGCATCGGACGGCAGCGGCTGGCCCGATTGCGCCAGGGCGCCGTGCAGTTCCATGTAGCTGTGGTCGCGGGTGCGAGCCACCAGCTTGTCGCCACGCACCAGGTAGAGCCGACTGTCACCGCAATGCGCCCAGTAGGCCGACGTGCCCTGCAGCACGCAGGCCACCACGGTGGTGCGTGGGGTGTCCATCAAGCCACGGTCGGTGGCGTAGCGCAACAGGTGCTGGTGGCCGGCGAGCACTGCTTCCTGCAGGAAGCGCAGCGGATCCTTCAGCGTGGGCTTGGCATCGCGCTGGAACAGCGCCGACAGCGTCTGCAAGGCCAGTTGCGACGCCACCTCGCCTTCGGGGTGGCCGCCCATGCCGTCGGCCAGTGCAAACAGCCCGGCCGAGCGGGTGTAGCAATAGCCCATGCGGTCTTCGTTCTTGGGCCGGCCGCCCTTGCGGCTGACCTGGTAGACGTTGAACCTCAAGTCTTCGCCCCGGCCTTCAGGCTCTCGAACTGCAGCTTCATGCGCTCGGAGAAGCTCAGCTTGGTGTAGCGGCGCTCGGTCTCGCGGGCCAGTTCCTTCTGCAGCGCGAACACGCTCTGCGGCCGGCTCAGCGGGTCGAGCGACATGCACCATTCCGTCACCTCGATCAGGTTGTCGGAATACACGTTGCGCAGGCGGCTCAGGCTGAGGGCCAGGCGGTCTTTCTCCAGCCGCTGCGGGGCATCATTCGGAGGATAGCCCTGCATGCAGGCGTAGATGCAGGCGCCGATGGCGTAGATGTCGGTCCAGGGGCCCAGGGTGCCGTCGCGGCGGTACATCTCGGGCGCGGCGAAGCCTGGGGTGTACATCGGCCGGATGAAGTTGCCCTCTTTGCTCAGCACCTCGCGCGCGGCGCCGAAGTCGAGCATCACCGCCTTGTTGTCGTTGGTGATGAACACGTTGGCGGGCTTGATGTCCAAGTGCAGCATCTTGTGCTGGTGCACGATGCGCAGGCCACGCAGGATCTCGTCGAACAGGCTGCGGATGGTGCTTTCGCGGAACACCTTGTCGCGCTTGAGATCACGGGCGGTGACGATGAAATCCTGCAGGGTGTCGCCCTGCAGATAGTTCATCACCATGTACACCGTCTCGTTCTCGCGGAAGAAGTTCAGCACGCTCACCACGCTGGGGTGGCTGATCTGCGCCAGGCTGCGACCTTCTTCGAAAAAGCTCTTGAGGCCCAGCCGGTACAGCGGCTGCTTCTCGGGCTTGACCCGGGGCGTCAACTCACCTGGCGAGCGCTCGGCCAGCGACGCAGGCAGGTACTCCTTGATGGCCACGTTGTGGCGATCGGCGTCTTCTGCCAGATAGACCACGCCAAAGCCGCCGGCCGCCAGTTTCTTGACGATCGAGTAGCCGCCGACCACCGTGCCCGCAGGCAAAGGGGCGGGCTTGGGCTTTGACATAATCCGTGTTTTCCCTTGACTGGTGGGTGCATGTCAGTTTACAGCATGACCGGTTTTGCCCATGCCACGCACGGCGCGGCGGGCAGCACCGATGAACCCGCCGCCCGCGGCGCCGCTGCCGGGTCTGCCGTCAGCGTGGAAGTGCGCTCGGTCAACAGCCGCTTCCTGGACCTGGCATTCCGCCTGCCCGACGAACTGCGCGGCCTGGAGCCGGCGCTGCGCGACCTGGTCGGCGCGGCCTTCAAGCGCGGCAAGATCGAGCTGCGCGTGGCCACGCAGCGTGAGGCCGACGGGGCCTGGCCACAGCCGCAGCCCGACCAGTTGAACAAGCTGTCGCGGCTGGAGTCCACCGTCACCAGTTGGCTGCCGAACGCCCGGCCGTTGAGCGTGAACGAGGCGCTCCACTGGTGCCGCCAGGGCGGCGCCACCGAGCGGCTGGATGACGTCGCGCTGGCCGCCGCACGCACGGCCATCGACGGCCTGCGCGAGGCCCGGGCCCGTGAAGGCGCACGGCTGGTGGCCATCCTGATGGAGCGCATCGCCCGCCTGCGCGAACTGGCCGTGCAGGCCGCGCCGCTGGTGCCAGCCGTGGTGCAGCGCCAGCAGCAGCGCTTTCTGGAACGCTGGAACGAGGCCCTGCAGAACGCCGGGGCCGGCGGCAGCGTCAGCGCCGAGGCGCTGCGCGACCGCGCGCTGAACGAGGCCGCCGCCTACGCACTGCGCATCGACGTGGCCGAGGAACTGGCCCGCCTGGGCGCCCACCTCGACGAGATCACCCGCCTGCTCCAGGCGGGCGGCGAACTGGGCAAGCGGCTGGACTTCCTGATCCAGGAACTGCACCGCGAGGCCAACACCCTGGGCAGCAAGTCGTCGGCGCTGGAACTGACCAACGTGTCGGTGGAGATGAAGGTCGCCATCGAGCAGATGCGCGAGCAGGTGCA
>JAGOBT010000239.1 GCA_017999135.1 Burkholderiaceae bacterium | reverse complement strand
GCCGAGGTGGCGCAGCAGATGGCCAACGTGTCGGTTCAGCGCAGCGCGCAGGCGGCCAGCCTGGCCATGAACCGGCGCGAGCTGGCACAGTTGCAGGCCGCCGAGGCGCAGGCCGAGGCCGAGCACGCCAGGCAGGCCCAATTGGGCACTGCCGGTTTCGTCTCGCCCGCCGCGCAGGAGCAGGCCGAACGCCAGCACCGGCTGGCCACGCAACTGCTGCAGCAGGCCCGCCAGGATCTGGGGCTCGAGGCCAGCACCCGACAACAATCCATCGACGAGATGGCCCGGGCAGTGCAAGGTCTGCAGCGCGGGCTGCAACTGCTCGAGCGTTCGCGCGACCGGCTGCAGCAGCGTGCGCCGATCGCCGGGCAGCTCAGTGGTTTCCAACTGCAGGTCGGCGCCAGCGTGCGGCCCGGCGACAGGCTGGGCCGCATCGACGATCCGGCCAGCGGCATGCAACTGGTGGCCGACGTCGACGAGTACTACCTGCCACGCCTGCAACCAGGCCAGGTGGCGACCAGTGCCAGCGGTCGCCTGAGCCTGGCCCAGACCCTGCCGCAGGTGCAGGGCGGCAAGGTGCGGGTGCTGCTGCGCTGGCCCGAATCCACCGCACCGGCCACCCTGCGCCCCGGCCAGGCGGTGGACCTGCGGCTGCAGCTCAGTGAGCCCACGCCCGCCTTGCTGCTGCCCGAGGGTCCCGGCGTGCAGAGCCGGCTCTATGTGCGCCAGGGCCGCGAACTGCATCGCCGCACCGTGCAACTGGGCCGGCGTGCTGCTGGCCAGGTGGAAGTGCTGTCCGGCCTGAATGCCGGCGACCTGGTCCTGATCTCCCAACCCCCCTTCGATGCCGAAAGGCTGGCCCTGCCGTGATTGAACTGAACCAACTGAGCAAACGCCACCGTGCCGGCGATGTCGAGACCACCGCGCTGGACGCCATCGACCTGGTGGTCGAGGCCGGTGAATACGTCGCCATCACCGGCCCGTCGGGCTGCGGCAAATCCACGCTGCTGGGCCTGCTGGGCCTGCTGGACCGGCCGAGCAGCGGCACCTACCGCCTGGAGGGCGAGGACGTGTCGGCCAAGACCCCGCGCGAACTGGCGGCGCTGCGCCGGGGCCGCATCGGGTTCGTCTTCCAGAGCTTCAATCTGGTGGACGAGCTGAGCATCCGCGACAACGTGCAGTTGGCGCTGCGCTACGGCACCCTGCCCGAGAAGGCCCAGCGGGCCCGCGTGGCCGAGGTGCTGGATCGACTGGGCCTCGCGCACCGCGCCAACCACCACCCCAGCCAGTTGAGCGGCGGCCAGCAGCAACGGGTGGCGATCGCCCGCGCCATCGCCGCGCGCCCGGCGCTGCTGCTGGCCGACGAGCCCACCGGCAACCTCGACAGCGCCCACGGCCAGGAGGTGATGCGCCTGCTGCGGGAGCTCAACGACGAGGGCACGACCCTGATCATGGTGACCCACAGCGCCGAGCACGCCGCGCTGGCATCACGCACTGTGCGCCTGCTGGACGGCCGGGTGCTGGTGGATGCCCATGCGGAGCACGCCGCATGACCGGCTTGTTGAGCGACGCATGGCGCGGCCTGCGCCACCGCCGCGGCGCCACGCTGGTGGCGGTGGGCGGGATGATGCTGGCGCAGGCTGCTTGCCTGCTGGTGGGCTTGCTGGCGATCGCACTGGCCGACGTCGACCCCAGCATCCCGGATCCTGAACGGGTGGTGGTGCTCGACTTCAAGGGCAACCCGCCCGGCCAGCCCAGCCCTTGGCTGGCGTCGTCGCCAGTGGCGTTCGGGCCGATGCTCAAGGAACGGCATCTGCCGCTTGACGGCATCGGGCGGATCGCGCCCGATGGCATGGACATCCACCACGAAGGGCGCCTGCAGCCCGCGCTGCTGCTGCTGGCCGATCCCGAGGTGGTGCCCGTGTTGGGCCTGAAGGCCATGCATGGCGACCTGCGCGCGGCGTTGAGCCAGCACGACGGCATCGCCATCACCGCCGGCCTGGTGCGCAAGCTCTGGGGCGAACTGCCGCCGGTGCAGGCCCTGGGCCGGAGGCTGGAATCGCGCGGCAACTTCTACACCGTGGCGGCGGTCATTCCCAACACCGATCCGCGTGCCCCGCTCTGGGGGGCGAACTCGATGGTCGGCGACGCGATGGCCATGGTCGGCTTCGACTCCCAGGGCAACCCCTGGACCGAGGAGAACCGCCAGGCCATCTTCATGGCCAACGGCCGCGTGTTCGCCCGATTGCGCGCAGGGGCCTCTGTCGAGCAAGTGGGCGGCTGGATGCGCGAGGCCTTCCTGGCCAGCCCGCGACTGGCCGACCTGCCGGCAGAGTGGAGGCAGGGCCGCGAGGCGGCCTTCTTCCGTGGCCTGACACTGACGCAGCTGCCGTTCGAAGGGGAAACGCAGGAACTGCGCTGGCAGCTGATCGGCGCGGTGGCGGCGGCCACCGCGCTGCTGCTGCTGATGGCGGCGTTCAACCACATGAACCTGCAGGTCGCCAGCCTGCTGCAGCGCCAGCGCGAGACCGCGCTGCGGCGCAGCCTGGGTGCGGACGGCCGCCACCTTTTGCAGTTGTGGGCAATGGAGGCCTTGCTGCCGCTGCTGGCGAGTGCCGCCGGCGCGTTGCTGCTGGCCTGGTGGGTGGCGCCCGCAGTGGCCAACTGGATGGGGCTGCCACCGGCCTTGCCCGTGGCCGACCCGCTGCCGGTGAGCGCGCTCGCCGGCCTGCTGGTGAGTGTCGGCATCCTGCTGCCCCTCACCTTCGCCTGGCCAGCCTGGATGGCTTTGCGCCGCGCGCCGGCACCAGCGCTGCAGGGCCGCACCGCCAGCGAGGGCCCTTGGGGCCGCCGGGTCCGCCAGGGGCTGCTTTCCCTGCAACTCGGCGGTGCGTTGATGCTGCTGTCGCTGGCCGGTGTGATGGCGGTGCAGCACCACCATCTGCTGCATGTCGATCGGGGTTTCGACACCCGCAACAGGATGTGGCTGGGCATCATGATCGACCCGACGCGCATACCGCCGATGGGCGACTTCATCGCCGCCTTGAACAGTCATCCGGCGATCCTTCACTGGGCCTTCAGCGGCAGCCGGCCCGGGGCGGACACCCAGGGCCAGAATGAACTGCACGTGAGCGCCAGCCAGCACAAGGCCGTGCTGCGCATCAGCACCGTCTCGACCGGCTACTTCGACACCTACGGCATGACCGTGCTGGCTGGCGACCTGCGCACAGGCGCCGGCGACAAGCGGCTGGTGATCGATGCCAAGGCCGCCCGCCTGCTGGGCTATGCGGTTCCGCAGGACGCCATCGGCGCGCTGCTGCGCGGTGGTGGCGGCTGGCTGCAGGAAGGGGCGGACCCGCGCCGCGTGGTGGCCGTGATCAAGGATGTGAAGCTGGAGTCGGCGCGCGACCCCGCGCTGCCGCAGGGCTTTCTGCTCGACGACAACCCGCAGTGGGATCTCTCGGTGCACGGCACGGGCCTGCCCGCGCTGCGCCAGGCACTGGACGACATCTGGAAGGCCCATGGCCCGCCGGTGCCCCACCAGATCCAGGCCTCCGACGAACTGATCGCCGAGACCTATCGCCTGGAAGAGCAGCTGACCACGGTGCTGATCACCGTCTCGCTGCTGGCGATGGGCGTGGCGATGCTGGGCGCCTACGCCCTGGTGGCCGACACCCTGCGCCGGCGTCGCACCGAGCTGGTCCTGCGCCGCCTGCATGGCGCAGGGCACCTGGCCATTGCCCGCGAGGTGGCGGCGGAGTTCGGTTTGCCCGTGGGCGCCGCCGCGCTGTGCGGCCTGCCGCTGGCGGCGTGGCTGGGCGAGATGTACCTGGGCAGTTTCGTGGACCGCGTGGACCCAGCCAGCGGCCTGGCCGGCCCGCTCACCGCGGCCGCAGCGGTGACGCTGGCGGTCACCGCGCTGGCCGCGCTGCGGCATGTGCGCCAAGCGCTGGCACTGCAGCCCATCGAGGCGTTGCGCTGAATCCCACGACACCGGCGACGCGGTGGGTGTGCACTCCGAGGGTTACAGTGCCGCATGGATCGCTCGCGCACACACTGGACCCTGGGCGCCAAGCTCGCCCTGATGGGCCTGCCGTTCCTGCTGCTGGGCCTGCTGACCACCGCGCTCACGCTGTGGGTGTCGTGGCAACTCGACGGCGGTGCTGCGGCGGTCAACGAGGCTGGGCGGATGCGCATGCAGGTCTATCGCATGGCCTGGCTCGCCGGCAAGGACGAGCGGCCGGCGCTGGCGGCCCAGATGGAGACCTTCGAGGGCAGCTTGGCTTTGTTGCGCCATGGCGACGCTGAGCGGCCACTGTTCATGCCCTGGGATGACGCTGTTCGGATGCACTTCGATGCCGTGCAGTCGGAGTGGGCCGCCTACCGCCAGCAATGGGTTCTGCCCGGTCCGGCCTTGGCTGCCACGGAGGGCCCCACTCACCAGATGGTCGAGCGCATAG
This sequence comes from Burkholderiaceae bacterium, assembly GCA_017999135.1. Lineage (GTDB taxonomy): Bacteria > Pseudomonadota > Gammaproteobacteria > Burkholderiales > Burkholderiaceae_C > Pseudaquabacterium. The sequence goes on along the minus strand of JAGOBT010000239.1, from coordinate 1,269 downwards.
ACCAGCTGGTGGGCGCAGTCGAGGCCCACCTGTCGCGCTTCACTGCCCTGATGCACCTGTCGCAATTGCTGACGATGACGGTGGCGGTGCTTGGCTCGGGCGTGCTGGTGGTCACCGGCTACCGCTATGTGCTGGAGCCGGTGACGGCGCTCAAGCAGGCCATCGGCCGGGTGCGCGAGGGCGACTTCGAGGCGCGTGTGCAGCCGGCCAGCAGCGACGAGTTCGGCGCGCTGGCCGAGGGCTTCAACGACATGGCCGAGCGCTTGCATTCGCAGTACCAAAACCTAGAGTCCCGCGTGGCCGAGAAGACTTTCGAGCTGAAGGAGAAGCGCGAGCGCCTGGAGGCCCTGTACGACATCAGCACCCTGGTGATGCACACGGCCACCTTGGAGCAACTGGCCCAGGGCTTCACGGCGCGGGTGCGTGCGGTGGTGGCGGCGGATGCGGCGGCGCTGCGGTGGGCAGACGAGAGCAACCAGCGCTTTGTGATGTTAGCTTCCGACGGGCTGCCTTCAAGCATGCTGGAAGCGGAACATTGCATCCGCGCAGGCGACTGTCATTGCGGGGTCACCGCCGGTCAGACACAGGCCAGGGTGGTGCCCATTCAGGCGCTGGATGGGCAAAGTCAGTTGCTGTGCGAGCGCGTCGGCTGGGCCACTGTGGTGTCGGTGCCGATCCGCTTGAAGGAACGGCTGGTCGGCGAACTGGACCTGTTCTTCACCGGCCAGCGAGATCTGTCTGAGTCCGAACGGTCCCTGCTCGAGGCCTTGACCGTGCACCTGGCCAGCGGCATGGAGAACTTGCGCCTGAATGCGCTCGAGAAGGAGGCGGCGGTGGCCCAGGAGCGCGGCTTCATCGCACGCGAGCTGCACGATTCCATCGCCCAGTCACTCGCTTTCCTGAAGATCCAGGTGCAACTGATGCATGACGCGCTGGAACGTGGCGACGCAGACCGCATGGCCGAGGTGCTGACCGAAATCGAGCTGGGCGTCCGCGAGAGCCATGGCGATGTGCGCGAGTTGCTGATGCACTTCCGCACGCGCACCAATAGCGAGGACATCGAACCCGCACTGCACACCACACTGCGCAAGTTCGAGCACCAGACAGGCATCGCCACCCGCCTTGCGCTGCACGGCCAGGGCCTGCCGCTGCCGCCTGACATGCAGATCCAGGCCCTGCACATCGTGCAGGAGGCGCTGTCCAACGTGCGCAAGCATGCCAAGGCCAGCGAGGTCTGGCTGGATGTCTGGCGCCAGCCGGTCTGGCGCT
>JAGOBT010000238.1 GCA_017999135.1 Burkholderiaceae bacterium | reverse complement strand
GCTGCCACGCCGGACGACCTGCTGCGCCACGACGCGGTGCGCCTGTTCGTCGACCGCGCCCGCAGCGCCGACCCGGCGTTTGCGCTGACTGCGGCCAACGCCGAGGTGGTGCTGGACATCTGCCAGCGGCTGGACGGCATCGCCCTGGCGCTGGAGCTGGCCGCGGCCCGCGTGCGCAGCCTGCCGCTGCCGGTGCTGGCCCAGCGCCTGCGCGACAGCCTGGCCCTGCTGAGCACCCGCGACACCACGGTGGCGCCGCGCCAGCGCACGCTGCAGCAGCTGATCGACTGGAGCCATGACCTGCTGGAGCCCGACGCGCGCATGCTGTACCGCCGGCTGGCGGTGTTTGCCGGCCCCTGGGCGCTGGCCGATGCCGAAGCCGTGTGCGCCGACGCCAGCTTGCCGGCTGATGCGGTGCTGGACCTGCTGACCGGCCTGGCCGACCAGAGCCTGGTGGCGGTGCTGCCCGGGCCCCTGCCCACGCCCGATGGCCAGCAGCGCTACCGCCTGCTCGACACCGTGCGCCAGCATGCGGCGGCGCGCCTGCAGGCCGCCGGCAGCGAGGCCGACGCCACCCGCCGCCGCCATGCCCAGGCCCAGCTGGTGCTGGCCGAGGCCGCCCAGCAGCAACTGGCCGGTGCCCACAAGCCCGCTGCGCTGACTCGTCTGGACCAGGCGCGTGACAACCTGCTGGCGGCGCTGGCCTGGTGCGCGCAGGACCAGGCAGAACCCGGCGCCCGTGCCGCGGCCGAGCTGGGTCTGCGGCTGAGTTTTGCGTTGCGGCCGTACTGGCTCAACCGCGGCCTGCTGAGCCTGGGGTTGGACACCACACGGCCGCTGCTGGCCCACCCTGGCGCCCAGGCGCGCGACGGCCTGCGCGCACGCGGCCTGTTCAATGCCGGGCAGCTGGCGGCCTTCATGGGCCACCATGCCGAGGCCCAGTCGCCGCTGTTGGAATGCCTGGCCATCGCGCGGGAGACCGGTGATGCCGCGCGTGTGGCGGCGGTGCTGCAGCCGCTGGCGATGGTGGCGATCGGCCTGGGCGACCTGGCGGCGGCGCGCCACCACATCGAGGACGCAGTGGCGGCAGCCCGGGCGCTCGGCGACCCGCGCCAGCTGGCCAGTGCCTGTATCGCGCTGGCCCAGGTCGATCGCATGGCCGGCCGGCTGGGTGCGGCACTTGACAGCTATGCAGAGGCGCTGCAGCTGGCCCGCGGCTTCGGCGACCTGGAGTACGAGGCCGCAGCGCTGCTCAACCTGGCCATGGTGCACCTGATGCAAGGCGCAGTCGCGCCTGCTGCTGCACAACTGCGGGACGTGATCGGCATCGTGGCGCAGATCGGGTCAAGGCCGGCTGCCATTGGCACCCTGGATGTGGCCACGGGTGTGGCGGTGCAGGTGGGTGACATGGCACAGGCCGCACGCTGCCATGGGCTTGCAGAAGGCGAGAACGCGCTCTCGGGCATCCGGCGCGACGCGGCCGATGAAGCCTTTCTGGCGCCATTCCTGGCGCAGGCGCGGGCCGCGTTGGGCAACGGCTTCGATGAAGCCGCGCAAGCCGGCAGGGCGGCCGGTTTCGATGCGATCTGGCCGGACCTGCTCCCGTGGCTGGCAGCACTGCCGGCCTCGGCCTGACTCAGTCATTCATCACGAACGGATCCAGCGGCTTCAGCGGCTTGCCGTCTTCATTGACGTTGATGCCATAGCGGTACACCCCCGGCCGGCTGTGCTTGTTGACGCAGCTGAACACGGTGTTGTCCTGGCTGCGCCTGCAGTCGACGATCTCGCCGTCGGCGGCGCGCTCAAACACCACGCCGTTCTCGGGGAAGGTCAGCCGCCCGCCCTTGCCTTCCAGCCGCCAGGTGATGGTGACGTTGGTCTGGTCCTTGGCGAAGCGCAGCACGTCCTGGTCGACGGTGATGGTGCCGTTGCTGACGATCACGCGCGGCGCCTTCGGGTCGCCGCTGCCGCTGGCCGGGGGCGGCGGCGCATGGTGGTGGTGGTGGTGGTGGTGGATGGTGCAGCCGCCCAGCAAGGCGGCGGCCAGGGCGGTGGTGATCAGCAGGCGGCGTGACATCGTTCGGTCCTCGGGGTGGCGCGGGCCGTGCAGGCCCAGCGGCGGTTATACCGGGCGCCGGCCGCATCACCGCCAGCACGCCCCTAGAACGCTGGAAACCGGCCGCGGCAGAAAAATCATCGCTTCCGACGACCCCGGCCACCCGGGCGGGCGCCAACAATCCTGGCTTGATTCAATTCCAGGAGCCCCACCATGGCAGAAGCCTTCATCGTCGCCGCCGCCCGCACCGCCGGCGGCAAGCGCAACGGCAAACTTTCCGGCTGGCACCCGGCCGACCTGGCCGCCCAGGTGCTGGATGCGCTGGTGGCCCGCACCGGCTGCGACCCCGCCCTGGTCGAGGACGTGATCATGGGCTGCGTCGGCCAGGCCGGCGAGCAGGCCGTGAACGTGGCGCGCAACGCCATCCTGGCCAGCCAGCTGCCCGAATCGGTGCCCGGCACCTCGGTGGACCGTCAGTGCGGCTCGTCGCAGCAGGCGCTGCACTTCGCCGCCCAGGCGGTGATGGCCGGCAGCATGGACATCGTGATCGCCGCCGGCGTCGAGAGCATGACCCGCGTGCCCATGGGCCTGCCCAGCACCGCCGCCGCCAAGGCCGGCTTCGGCACCTACATGAGCCCGGCCATCCAGGCCCGCTACCCCGGCGTGCAGTTCAGCCAGTTCACTGGCGCCGAGATGATCGCCAAGAAGTACGGCATGCGGCGCGAGGAGCTCGACGCCTATGCGCTCGAGAGCCACAAGCGGGCGATCGCCGCCACCAAGGCCGGCGCCTTCGCCAAGGAGATCGTGCCGGTGAAGGTGCGCATGAACGACGGCACCGAGACCGGCGAGATGCACACCGCCGACGAAGGCATCCGCTACGACGCCTCGCTCGAGGGCATGGCCGGCGTCAAGCTGATCGCCGAAGGCGGCGTCTGCACGGCCGCCAGCGCCAGCCAGATCTGCGACGGCGCCGCCGGCCTGATGGTCGTCAACGAGCGTGGCCTGAAGCTGCTGGGCGTGCAGCCCCTGGCCCGCGTGCACCACATGACGGTGATCGGCGGCGACCCGGTGGTGATGCTGGAAACCCCGCTGCCGGCCACCGCCCACGCGCTGAAGAAGGCCGGCATGAAGATCGACGACATCGACCTGTACGAGGTGAACGAAGCCTTCGCCCCGGTGCCGATGGCCTGGCTGCGCGCCACCGGCGCCGACCATGCCCGCCTCAACGTCAACGGCGGTGCCATTGCCCTGGGCCACCCGCTGGGCGGCAGCGGCGCCAAGCTGATGACCACCCTGGTGCATGCCCTGCATGCCCGTGGCAAGCGCTACGGCCTGCAGACCATGTGCGAAGGCGGCGGCCTGGCCAACGTGACCATCGTGGAGAGACTTTGACCCACCCCCGGAGCGCCTGCGGCGCTCCCCCTCAAGGGGGCGCCGCCAGTGGCCCGGCAAAGCCGGTTCCGCGGCGGCTGCTGGGTTCATGCAAGTGATCAAGCTGATGTTCTGCCTGCGGCGCCTGCCGTCGCTGGACCGCGCCGCCTTCCAGGCCTACTGGCGTGACCACCATGCGCCGCTGGTGGCGCGCCATGCGCCGGCCATGCGGCTGCGCCGCTATGTGCAGTGCCACACGGTGGACGATCCGGTGGCCGCCAGCCTGGCTGCGGCACGTGGGTCGCCAACGGCGTTCGACGGCGTGGCCGAGCTGTGGTGGGACAGCCTGGACGACCGCGCCGCCGCACGCGGAGACGCCGCACGCGCCGCAGCGGCCGAACTGCTGGCCGACGAGCGGCGCTTCATCGACCTGTCGGCCTCGCCGCTGTTCCTGGTGGCCGAGCATGGCGTGGTGGCGGGCGGCGTGGCGCTGCAGCCGCTGGCCGGCAGCCCGTTCCAGCCGTGACGGTGCTGGTCGACGGCCTGTCGGCGGTGTTGACGCCGCCTGGCGCCGCGCCCGTGCCGGTGCAGGCCATCCAGCGCCTGTCCGGTGGTGCCAGCCAGGAGACCTGGGCCTTCGAGGCCGTCACCGCCACGGGGGTGCAGCCGTTGATCCTGCGCCGCGCCCCGCCGGGTGCCGAACGGCGCGGCAACGGCAACCCCGGCCTGGTGGCCGAGGCCGAACTGGTCCGCCGCGCCGGCGCGGCCGGTGTGCCGGTGCCGGCCGTGGTGGCGGTGCTGCAAGCGGCGCACGGCCTGGGTGACGGCTTCGTGATGGAGCGCCTGCGCGGCGAAACCCTGGGCCGGCGTGTGGCCGCGGCCCACCGCCCGGCGCTGGCCTGGCAGGTGGGTGCCGCACTGGCACGCATCCATGCCGTCGACATGGCCGGCGGCCCCGCACTGCGCCGCACCCAGCCGCGCGCCGAGGTGCAGCACCTGGCCGACTGGCATGCCCGCCACGGCACGGTGCGGCCGGTGTTCCAGCTGGCGCTGCGCTGGCTGGCCGACCATGCGCCGGCCGACGTGGCGGTGCCGGCCCTGGTGCATGGTGATTTCCGCAACGGCAACCTGATGGTCGACCTGGACGCTGACGGCGGCCAGCTGGTCGGCGTGCTGGACTGGGAGCTGGCCCACCTCGGCGACCCGATGGCCGACCTGGGCTGGCTGGGCGTCAACAGCTGGCGCTACGGCCGCCACCAGCGGCCGGTGGGCGGCTTCGGCCACTGGGCCCAGCTGTTCGACGGCTACCGCAACGCCGGCGGCACGGTCGACGAAGCTCGCGTGCACTGGTGGCAGGTGCTGGGCAGCCTGCGCTGGGGCGTCATCTGCGAGAGCATGGGCGAGGCCTGGCTCAGCGGCGCCGAGCCGGTGATGGAGAAGGCCGCCATCGGCCGCCGCGCGTCCGAGGCCGAGATCGACCTGCTGGACCTGTTGCTGCCCCGACCTGCCGTGAGCTGAGATGCACGACTTGCCGACCCCGGAACAACTGCTGACGGCCGTGGCGCGCTTCCTGCGCGAGGAGGCCGGCCCGGCCCTGGCCCGCCATGGCGACCAGGCGCTGGCCTACCAGGCGCGGGTGGCCGCCAACATGGTCGACACCGTGGCGCGCCAGACGCAGCTGGCCCCGGCCGCCGACGCGGCCGAATGCCAGCGCCTGCAGGGGCTGCTGGGCCTGCCGGCCGGCCATGCCGATGCGGCCGACCTGGCCGCCCTGAACCACCGCCTGGCCAGCCGCCTGGCCGATGGCAGCCTCGACAGCAGCCACCCCGGCCTGGCCGACCACCTGTGGGCCACCACCCTGGCCAAGCTGGCGGTCGACCAGCCCGGCTACGACACCTTCCAACGCCACGCGGCGCCCCCGGGCTCCACCGCCCCATGACCGACGGAACCCCATGACCAGCCCCTATGCCGAACTGCAGTTGGCCCGCGACGGCGACATCGCCATCCTGACGCTGGACAACCCGGCGCGGCTGAACCCGATCAGCGCCACGCTGCAGGCCAGTCTGCTGCGCGCCATCGCCGATGTGGCGGCCGACACCAGCGTGCGGGCGCTGGTGCTGACGGGTGCCGGCCGCGCCTTCTGCTCGGGGGCCGATCTGGCCGGCGGCATCGCCACGCCCGATCCGCAGGGCCGCAGCCCCGGCAACCGCGCGGCCGATGCCATGCATGCCGTGACCAACCGCATCGTGCTCGACCTGCGTGCGCTGCCCATGCCGGTGGTGTGCGCCGTCAACGGCGTGGCCGC
>JAGOBT010000237.1:4391-5733 GCA_017999135.1 Burkholderiaceae bacterium | reverse complement strand
AGCAGGACCGCTTGAACGTGGACGACACTGCCGGCAAGTCGATCAACGCCATCCGTGCCTTCACCGGCAAGGGCACGCTGGTGTGGGGCGCGCGCACCCTGGCCGGCAACGACAACGAATGGCGCTATGTGCCGGTGCGCCGGCTGTTCATCACCATCGAGGAATCGGCGCGCAAGGCCACGGCCTTTGCGGTGTTCGAGCCCAACGACGCCACCACCTGGCTGAAGGTGAAGGCGATGATCGAGAGCTACCTGTACGGCCTGTGGGAGCGTGGCGCGCTGGCCGGCGCCAAGCCCGAGGCGGCCTACTTCGTGCGCGTGGGGCTGGGCACCACGATGACGGCGCAGGACGTGCTGGAAGGCCGCATGGTGGTGGAGGTGGGCGTGGCAGCGGTGCGGCCGGCCGAATTCATCATCCTGCGCTTCTCGCACAAGCTGCAGACCGAATGAGCCGGGCCACACCTGCCCACGACCCCGCCCACGCTCCAGCCACCCCCTGACATCGTCACTGCAAGGCGCACACCATCATGGCAATGACCAAGGACCAGATCAAGGCCGCCTACCCGCTGCCGGTCTACAACTTCCGGGTTGAGATCGACGGCCAGGCGATCGGCTTCACAGAAGTCTCCGGGCTGAACATCGCCTACGACACCATCACCCACATTGAAAGCGCGACGCGCGGCCCCGGCCCGCGCATCCTGTACATGCCGGGCAAGCCCAAGATCACCACGCTCACGCTGAAGAAGGGTGTGGTGGCCGGCGTCAGCATCCGCGTGCTGTACGACTGGATCAACACCGTGTCGCTGAACCAGGTGATCAAGAAGGACATCATGGTGCGGCTGTGCGACGAGAACGGCGTGGCGGTGATCACCTGGAAGGTGTTGAACGCCTTCCCGACGCAATTGGACGCGCCCAGCTTCAGCGCCAGCGCCAACGACGTGGCGATCGAATCGATGCAGCTCACCGCCGATGCGGTGCTGATCGAAGAGTCCTGAACGCCCGCCGCCGCCCATGGCCCACAGCGTCGTGCTGCAGGCTGCCAGCTACCCGCTGGCGGCCTACAACTTCCGCGTCACCGTGGGCAGCGTGGCCATGGGCTTCGCCGAAGTGACCGGCCTCACCCGGCAGTACGAGACGCTGACCTACCGGCATGGCCTGAGCTTTGCCGAGGGCGAGCAGATCGTGCGGTGGCGCATCGACCAGTTCAGCGACATGACGCTGCGCCGCGGTGTGGTGCAGGGCCTGCCCGAGCTGCGTGAATGGCTGGAGAGCGGCGAACTGCGCAACCTGACGGTCAGCCTGTGCGACGCCGAAGGCACGCCGGTGGTGAGCTGGCGGGTGCA
>JAGOBT010000237.1:0-4291 GCA_017999135.1 Burkholderiaceae bacterium | reverse complement strand
CGCTGCGCCGCGGTGTGGTGCAGGGCCTGCCCGAGCTGCGTGAATGGCTGGAGAGCGGCGAACTGCGCAACCTGACGGTCAGCCTGTGCGACGCCGAAGGCACGCCGGTGGTGAGCTGGCGGGTGCAAAAGGCGCTGCCGGTGAAGCTGGACGCACCCGCGCTGCAGGCCGACAGCAACGGCGCTGCCGTCGAGACGCTGGCGCTGAAGGTGGCTGGCATCACCGTGGAGACCCACTGATGCCCGCGCCCATCCTCGGCATGCGCTTCTCGGTGCTGTTCATGGTGGGCGGTGTCGTGCCCAACCCGATCGACCTGCGCTTTGCCAAGGTGTCGGGTCTGGAGATGCGGGTGGAAACCGAGACGGTGACCGAGGGCGGCCAGAACCTCTACACCCAGCAGCTGCCGCAGCGCATCAGCCATGGCAACCTGACGCTGGAGCGCGGCATGGTGGTGGGTTCACCGCTGAACCTGGAATTCAACGCCGCGTTCAGCGCCTTCCGGTTCGCGCCGTGCAACGTGCTGGTCAGCCTGCTGACCGACGACCGCGTGCCGCTGGCGGCCTGGCTGTTCATGAAGGCCTGGCCGGTGCGCTGGGCCACGTCCGATCTGGACGCCGGCCAGCCGGGCCTGGTGATCGACACCATGGAACTGGCCTACGGCCGCATGCAGATGCTGCGGGTCTGAGGCAGGAGCCCGCACACATGCCGCTCGAGATCCGCGAAATCGTGGTCCGCACCGTGGTGGGTGGTGACGCGCCGTCGGCGCCATCGCCGCAGCAGGCCAGCCAGGCTGGGCCAGCCCTGCCGGGCGGCTTGTCCTTCGACCAGCTGGTGCAGGAATGCGTGCGCCAGGTGATGCTGGCACTGGCCCGCGAGCGCGAGCGCTGAGCCACACCTGAGCCGCACCATGTCCCTGGTCAACCTGTTCAAGCTGGAGAAGATGCGCATCGAGGGCTACCTCGACGAGCGCCGGCGCCGGCCTGCCAGCCCGGCGCAGATCACGCTGATGTTCAACCCGGCCAGCTACCAGCGCAGCCATGCGGTGGTCTACAACGACCCCAAGCTGCAGGCGCTCAACACCGAAGGCCGTCCCGCGCGCTATGCCCTCACTGAGCCGGGTGAGCTGAAGCTGCAGCTGGTGATCGACGGCACCGGCGTGCACCAGTTCGGCGCTGAGCAGCTGCTGGGCCCGGTCAGCGTGAAGAAGAAGGTGGCCGAGTTCGAGAAGATGTGCCTGCGCATGAACGGCGACATCCACCAGCCCAACTTCCTGGTGGTGCGTTGGGGCGACTTCAGCTTCCAGGGGCGGCTGAAGACGCTGGACATCGGCTACAAGCTGTTTGACGAATCGGGCGACCCGCTGCGTGCCGAGCTGGAGGTGTGCTTCGTCGAAGACCGCGGCACCGAGGCCGCCGCCCGCGCCGCGGCCAAGAGCTCGCCCGACCTCACCCATGTGCGCACCGTGCAGGCCGGCGACACGCTGCCGCTGCTGTGCACATCGATCTACGGCAGCGCGCGGCACTACCTGCTGGTGGCGCGCCACAACGGGCTGGACGACTTCCGCCAGCTGCAGCCGGGCCAGCAGCTGCAGTTTCCGCCGCTGCCCCCCGCTGACAGGGCGCCGGCATGACCGTGGTCACCGTCACCGTCAAGATCGAAGGCCAGGCCGCGCCGCAGGACTGGGGTCTGATGTCGGTGGATGTGCGGCGCGAATTGAACCGCCTGCCGTCGGCCCGGCTGGTGTACATCGATGGTGATGTGGCCGATGGCAGTTTCCCGATCAGCGACACCGGCAGGTTCAAGCCCGGCGCCGCGGTCGAGATCCTGGCCCGCTATGAAGGCGCAGACGGGCCGGGCGCGCAGGACAAGGTGCTGTTCAAGGGCCTGGTGGTGCGCCATGGCCTGGAGGCCGGCGCCCATGGCTCGGTGCTGCAGGTCGAGTTGCGCGACAAGGCCGTTGCCCTGACCCGCCCGCGCCGCAGCCTGGTGTCGGTGGACGCCAAGGACAGCGACGTGTTGGCCAAGCTGCTGCGCAACGCGGGCCTGCAGGCCCAGGTGGAGGCCACCAGCGTGCAGCACCCGTCGCTGGTGCAGTTCGATTGCACCGACTGGGACTGGCTGGTCACCCGGGCCGAGGCGTGTGGCCAGGTGGTGGCCGTGACCGATGGCGTGGTGAAGGTCGCCACGCCCGCGCTGTCGGGCCCGGCCGCGCTGAAGGTGACCTGGGGCACCGATGTCATCGACATGGACCTCAGCTGCGACGCCCTGGGGCAGGACGATGGCGTCGATGTCAGCAGCTGGAATGCTGCCGATCTGGCGGTGGCCGCTGCGCAGGCTGTCAGGCCGCCTGCCCCTGCGCAAGGGTCGTTGACGGGTGAGAAGGCGGCCCAGGCGCTCGGCTTCAAGAAGTCGACGCTGGTGTTTCCGGCCGGCCTGCAAGCCGGCGAAGCCAAGGCCTGGGCCAGCGCCGAGGCCGCGCGCAGCCAGTGGGGCCTGCTGCGCGGGCAGTTGCGGGTGCAGGGCGTGGGCGCCATCGGCCTGCTGGATGTGGTGCAGATCGACGGCGTGGCCCAGGCCTTTGCCGGCCAGGCCCTGGTCACCGGCTTGTGCCACCGCATTGCCGGCGGCGACTGGACGACCGACCTGCAGTGCGGCCTGGCCGCGCAGCCGCACCACCGCCGGCCCGACATCGCCAGCGCGCCCGCGGCCGGCCTGCTGCCGCCCGCCAGCGCGCTGCAGATTGCGGTGGTCGAGGCCGTGGCCGAAGACCCCGACAAGCAGCACCGCATCAAGGTCAGGTTGCCGGTGCTGGGTGACGGCGCCGAGGGGTTGTGGGCCCGCCTGGCCACACCCGAGGCCGGCAAGGGGCGCGGCATCAGCTTCCGCCCCGAGCCGGGTGACGAGGTGGTGCTGGGCTTCTTCAACGACGACCCGCGCCAGCCCGTGGTGCTGGGTGCGCTGTTCGGCAGCAAGAACACGCCCCCCGACGCGGTGCACGACGCCACCGACAAGAACACCCTGCGGGGCCTGGTCACGCGCAGCGGCCTGACCCTGGCGCTGGACGACGACAAGAAGCAGCTCAGCCTGCAGATGCCGTCGGGTGCCAAGCTGCTGATGGACGACGACGGCGAGGCCATCGTGCTCAGCGACAAGCACGGCAACAAGATCACCCTGGACAAGAACGGCATCGCGCTGAAGTCCGCCAAGGACCTGCTGCTGGACGCCAGCGGCAATGTCACGGTCAAGGGCGCCAAGATCGACCTGAACTGACCTTCCGCCTGATCCCACCCTGGCCCCACCCCGCCATGTTCCCCCACCCCGCTGTCGCCCGATCCCCCATGCCACCCGCCACCACCGACATCCAGCTGCAGCTGAGCCTCGACGAACTCAACCTGGTGCTGGAAGCCGTCGGCAACCTGCCCTTTGCCCGCGTGTTCGCCCTGGTCGGCAAGATCCAGGCACAGGCGGGGGCGCAATTGCAGGCCCAGGCCGGTGCTGCGGCCCTGCCGGCCACCGCACAGGCGGCGGGGCAGGCGGCAGGGCAGGCGGGCTGAACCATGGCCAGCAACGCCGGCTTCCTGGGCACGGGCTGGGCGTTTCCGCCCCGCTTCGACGCGGGCGGTGCCGAGGTGGCCATGGTCAGCGGGCATGACGACATCGCCCAGTGCCTGACGATCCTGCTGGCCACCCGGCGCGGCGAACGGGTGCTGCGTGAAGACTTCGGCTGCGAGCTGGGCGAATTCCTGTTCGGCGAGGTCAGCCAGCGCATGGTGGGCCAGGTGCGTGATCTGGTCAGCGATGCCATCCTGCACCACGAGCCGCGCATCCGCCTGGAAGACGTGCGGGTGTCGGCCGAGCAGGCCGGTGACGGCGTGCTGCTGGTCGAGATCGACTACACGGTGCGTGCCACCAACTCGCGCTTCAACTACGTCTACCCGTTCTACCTGCGCGAAGCCAGCGCGCCCGGGGGGCTGTGATGGGCGACAAGGTGCTCACCGACGGCGACATGGTGCTGTTCATGCCGATGTTCTCGCCCGCCATCGTGGTGGTGCAGCCGGGCAAGATCCCGGGCAGCGGCCCGGCGTCCATCGGCGGGCGCAAGATCTGTGTCGATGGTGACGAAGGCCAGGTGTCGGTGCCCGGCTGCACCTACATCACGCCCAGCCACCCGATCCCCGGCGTGGGCACGCTCAAGATCGCCAGCCTGGCCGGCAACCAGAAGGCCACCAAGGTGAACACCGGCGGCAAGGCCGTGCTGCTGAAGGGCGGCATGTTCACCGCCAGGTTCGAA
>JAGOBT010000236.1 GCA_017999135.1 Burkholderiaceae bacterium | reverse complement strand
GCGTCGACGCCCTGGCCGGCGACACCAGCCAGACCGCCGCCTCGGTGGTCACCATCGTCGGCCAGACCGACCCCGGCGCCTCCGTCGCACTGACTGACCAGAACCTGCGCGTGGTCGCCGACGGCCGCGGTGTCTTCCAGATGCCCGGCGTGGCCCTCGCCCTGGGCGCCAACGCCCTGCAGCTGGCCGTCACCGACGCCGGTGGCCTCAGCGCCAACGTCGCCAGCCCGCTCACCCGCGTGGCACAGACCCAGGCCGATGCCGTGCTGGACTGGACCCTCACCGCGCTCAACAGCATCCAGCGCGATGTGTCCGAGCCGACCGTGGCCACGCGCATCCTGGCCATCCAGGGCCTGGCCGTGTACGACACCCTGGCCGCGATCCAGGGCACGCCGGCCTTCCTGGTACAGCGCACCGACGGCGCCGGCGCCGACGCGCAGGCCGCTGCAGCCCAGGCCGCCTACACCGTGCTGCACCACTTCTTCCCCGGCCAGCGCAGCGCGCTGGACACCGCCCTGCAGACCAGCCTGGCCGCCGTGGCGAATGGTGACGCCAAGACGGCCGGCATCGCGCTGGGCCGCAGCATTGCCCTGTCGGTGATCGCCATCCGCGCCAACGACGGCGCCGACATGATGACGATGACCGACGAGGGCGGCAATGCGCTGGGCCAGTGGCGCCCCACCGGTCCCATGTATGCCGTGGCCGAAGAGCCCGGCTGGGGCAGCGTGACACCGTTTGCCCTGAGCTCGGGCGACCAGTTCCGCGCCCCGCCGCCCCCGGCACTGGATTCGGCCGAATACGCTGCCGCTGTGGCTGAAGTGGCCCGGCTGGGCAGTGCGTCCAGCACCAGCCGCAGCACCGACCAGACCGAGCAGGCCCACTTCTGGGCCGATGGCAAGGGCAGCTACACGCCGCCCGGCCACTGGGTGCAGATCGCCACCCAGATCGCGCAGTCCCAGGGCAATTCACTGAGTGCCAATGCCCGCATGATGGCCCAGCTGACGGTGGCGCTGGCCGATGCCGCCATCGCCTGCTGGGACACCAAGTACGCCTACGACTACTGGCGCCCGGTCACCGCCATCCAGCTGGCCGACCAGGACGGCAATGCCGCCACCAATGTCGATGCCAACTGGACACCGCTGCTGATCACGCCGTCGCACCCCAGCTACGTCTCGGGCCATTCCACATTCAGCGCAGCCGGCGCCGGCATCCTGGCGTCCATCTTCGGCGACAACGTCAGCTTCACCACCAGCTCGCCCACGCTGCTGGGTGTCACGCGCAGCTACACCAGTTTCAGCCAGGCGTCCGCCGAGGCCGGCCTCAGCCGCATCTATGGCGGCATCCACTACGGCTTCGACAACGCGCAGGGCAACACCATCGGCAGCCAGGTGGCAGCCGCCGTGCTGGCGCGCTTTGCACTGACCGAGGACCTCCAGGCGCCAGACGTTGTGCTGCAGGCGGTTCCGGCTGCCACCAACACCAACCCGACCCTGCGCGGCCAGGTGCTGGACAACCTGTCGGGCGTGGCCTCGGCCACCATCAGCATCGACGGCGGCACACGCGTCGCGCTGACCCTGGCTGCCGATGGCAGCTTCAGCTTCACCCCGGCCTTGGCGCTGGACGGCAGCGCCGATGGCGACCACAGCTATTCGATCGTCGCCGTCGACCGGGCCGGCAACACCAGCGCAGCGCTGTTCGGCGTGTTTGCGCTCGACACCACCGGGCCGGTGCTGACGCTGTCCAGCGTGGCTGACGATGCCGCGCTGAGCGGCGCAGTCCGCCTGACGGGCATTGCACTGGGCACCGGCAGCGCCATCACCCAGCTGTCGTACCGCTTCAACGACAGCGGCCCGGTGTACCGCGTCACGCCGGATGCCGGGACCGGCGCCTACGATGCCGCGCTGGTCTATGCCAACCTCGGCTACGGCGCCCATGTGCTCACCGTCGAGGCACGCGACGCCGCAGGCAATGTCGCCACGCTCACCCGCAATGTGCGGGTGGACACCCTGGCGCCGTTCAATGTCGCGGCGCTGACGCCGGCCGACGGCTTCACCGACGTGGGCCTGACGCAGCGCCCGCTGGTCACCTTCTCGCGTGAAGTCAACCTGGCCACGCTGACCGCCGACAGCTTCTACGCCACCGGCCCCGGCGGTGCCAAGCTGGCGGCCACCATCGTGCCCGGCGGCAACGGCACCTGGGCCTGGCTGTTCTTCGACGCGCCCATGCCGGGCTCGTCGCAGATCACGGTCACGGTCGATGGCGGCCTCATCCGCGCCGCCGCCGACGGGGTGTTCCTCGACGCCGACGGCGACGGCCAGGCCGGCGGCCTGCGCCAGACGGTGTTCACCACCGTCGGCCAGACGGCCGTCACCGGCACCAAGATCATCGGCCGCGTCGTCGACCCGGGCCCCGACCTGGAGCCGATGACCTTCGACGACATCCGGCGTGGCGCCGACGGCGTCATCCACACCGCCGACGACCAGTTCCTGCTGCCGATCGCCCATGCCAAGGTGTTCATCCTGGGCCGCGAGAACGCCTTCGTCTACACCGACGACAACGGCTTCTTCGAGCTCGACAACGTGCCCGCCGGCACGGTCAAGGTGGCCATCGACGGCCGCACCGCCACCAATGCGCCGCAAGGGGTGTTCTTCCCCGAGATGGTGATGAACGCCGAGCTGATCGCCGGCACCACCAACACCCTGATGGGCAGCATGGGCTCGCCCGCCGAGCGGGTGGCCAATGCCGACCGCAGCGAGGTCTACCTGCCGCGCGTGGCCAATGTGGTCATGCAGGCGGTCAGCGACACCCAGACCACGGTGATCACCGCCAGCGACCCGGCCGCCGCCCCCGGCCTGACCGACGAACAGCGCGCCCAGCTGACGCTGACCGTGGCACCCGGATCGGCCATCGGCGAGGACGGCCAGCCGTTGACAGGCGTGCAGGTCGGCGTGGCCACGGTGCCGCCCGAACTGGTGCGCGACATGCTGCCCCCGGGCGTGCTGCAGCACACCTTCGACATCACCATCCAGGCACCCGGTGTCTCGGCCTTCACCGAGCCGGTGGCCATCACCATGCCCAACGTCTTTGGTGCCGCGCCCGGCACCAAGGTCAACATCCTCAGCTTCGACCACACCACCGGCCTGCTGGTCATCAATGGCACGGGCACCGTCTCGGCCGACGGCCTGACCGTGGTCTCCGACGAAGGCTCGGGCGTGCGCGCACCGGGCTGGCATGGCGTGGCGCCCCCCGGATCGCCCACCGACGGCCCGGACAACCCGCCGCCGCAGGAGCCGCCGCCCTGCATCAGCGCGAAGAACGCCTGGGACATCATCGTCGACCTGTCGACGGCCGTGGCCGCCTGCGCGGCTGAACTGGCCGGCGTGCGCCAGGCCTTCTACACCGCCCTGTCGATCGCCGACAAGGCGCGCGAGCTGATCTCGCAAGTGCAGACGGTCTACGACGAGGCGCAGAAGCCGGGCGTCAGTGCCGCTGAACTGGCCGGTTATCTCAAGATCGTCGGCAATGCCAAGGGCATCATCGTCGCCGCCGTCGAGGGCGTGCAGCGGGCGGCCAACAAGCCGCGCCAGATCGCCAAGTGCATCGAGGCCATCCTGGCCGGCCTGGACAACATCTGCGGACGCGTGCAGTCGCAGGGCGACCAGTGCAACACCACGCTGATCAAGACGGTGTGCATCGGCATCGCGGCGGCCAAGGCCACGCTGGCCCAGGTCAACGCGCTGATCGAAGCCGCCGAAGGCAGCGTGCGCAAGCTGGGCCTGGCCCTGGTGTGCTCGCTGATCGACAAGCTCGGCACCCTGATCGGTGCGGCCGCCAATGCGCAGCCGCAAGGCTCGATGCTGATGGCGCCGATGGCCCTGAACCTGGAAGACGGCAGCGCGGCCCGCGCAGACGGCGAGCCGCTGGACATCGCCGAGATCCGGCGTGTCTGCGAGCAGATCATTGCCGACCTCAACGCCCAGAGCGGCGACATGCAGACCGTGCAGGACTTCGTGGTGGCCTTCGCTGCCATGGCCGACGACGCCCGCCAGCTCGACGAGGACACCGCCAAGATCTACAGCAGCTTCGTCTCCGGCCTGCCGGCCAACGCGTTCTACCTGATCCGCTCCGAAGGACTGGAAATGCGCGGCCGCACCGACGGCAATGGCCGGCTCGATGTGTTCCTGCCGCCCGACGCCGACTACACCCTGCAGATCTACGACGCCACCAGCAACCGCATCGCCCAGGTGGTCAGCCACAGCGCGCCATCGGGCAGCCCCACCCGCATCCCGGCCCTGGCGTTTGCCTCGCTGGGCCTGACCAGCCTGCCGCTGGACGGCGACGGCATGCGTGTGATTCCGGCCTTCATGCTGCCTGACGGCCTGGGCGGCATCCTCGACACCGACGGTGACGGTCTGGCCGACGTGGCCGAAGACGTGATCGGCACGCGCATCGACCTGACCGACTCCGACCGCGACGCCCTGACCGACCTGGCCGAAGTGCAGCAGGGCCTGAACCCGCTGGACGGCCGCCTGGCGGCCACCGGCGTGGTGGGCCAGGTGGCCCTGCAGGGCACGGCCAAGGCGGTGGCGGTGGTGGCGTCGGTGGACGGACAGTCACGCAGCAATGTGCTGGTGGCCACCGGCAGCCACGGCCTGGCCATCGTTGAAGCCACCAGCGCCGACAGGCCCCGCCTGCTGGCCGAGATCGACCTCAGCGGCGACAGCCAGGACGTGGTGGGCGATGACGCCCGCGGCCTTGCCGCCGTGGCCGCTGGCGACACCGGCCTGCACCTGCTGGACATCGCCAACCTCGGTGCACCCACGCTGGTGCAGACCGTGGCCTTCAACGGCCCGGTCGGCCATCTGGCCCTGCGCGACGGCATGGTCTACGCCACCGTGGGCGCCGACCTGGCCATCGTCGACATCGAGACCGGCGAGATCCGCACCACCCAGTCGGTGGGTGGCGCCGCACTGATCGGCCTGTCGCTCGACGGCGACGTGCTCTACACGCTGGACGCCGCGAACATGCTGCGCTCGTTCAGCGTCATCGGTGACACCTTCACCGCCCTGGACACCCTGACCCTGGATGAAGGCGGCGGCGGCCTGTTCGTCGGAGGCGGCGTGGCCTACGTGGGCCGCGGCGACAGCTTCGCGCAGGGCTTCCAGACCGTCAACACGCAAGACCCGGCCAACCTGGTGCTGATCAGCGGCATCGATTCCGTCGGCATCGCCGCACAAGCCATGGCGGCCAACGGCTCGGGCTGGCTGGTCAGTGTGGGCAACCTGGTGGTCGGCGCCGGTCAGGCTGGCTATGCGCTGGACCTGGTCGACGTCAAGGACCCGACCGACACCGGCAAGTCGCTGACGCGCTACACCCTGCCGGCCGCACCGCGCGACCTGGCACTGGCCAATGGCCTGGCCTTCGTGGCCGATGGCACGGGCGGTCTGCAGATCGTCAACTACAGCAGTGCCGACCGCGCCGGCGTGGCGCCCACCGTCAGCATGGCGGTCAGCGTGATCGATGCCGACCCCAACACCGATGGCGTCCAGGTGCAGGAGGGCCAGACCCTGCGCATCGTGCCCTCGGTCAGCGACGACACGCAGGTCGCCCGCGTGGAACTGCTGGTCAACGGCCAGGTCGTCTCCAACGACCCCGATTTCCCGTTCGAGCTGTTTGCGGCCATCCCGGCCATCGCCATCGGCGGCAACACCGTCACCGTGCAGCTGCGCGCCACCGACACCGGCG
>JAGOBT010000235.1 GCA_017999135.1 Burkholderiaceae bacterium | reverse complement strand
CCATGGAAGCCGTCGGCGCCGATCACGTAGTCGCAGTCGATGCGCACGATCTCGTCGCCGTGGCGGTAGGTGACGTAGGGCGTGGCGCTGGTCAGGTCGTGCGGCTGCACGTCCTCGGCGTTGTGGATCACGGTGCCTTGCAGGCGGTCACGCGCCTCGTACAGGTCACGCGTCAGCTCGGTCTGGCCGTACACCACCACCGAGCTGCCGCCGCTGTGCCGGTGCAGGTCCACACGGTCCATGCGGCCGCTGTGGGCAATGTAGAAGCCCTCGTGGATCTCGCCCTCGCGGTCCATGCGCTCGCCGCACTGCGCTTCGCGCATCAGCGCGGCAAAGCCATGCTCCAGCACGCCGGCGCGGATGCGGCTGAGCACGTATTCGCGGCTCTGCCGCTCGAGCACCACGGTGTGGATGCCCTTCAGATGCAGCAGCTGCGACAGCATCAGCCCCGAGGGCCCGCCGCCGATGATGCACACGCTGGTCTTCATGCCTGTCTCCTGGTGTGGGGGCGGTTGCCGCCGCCTGTTGTGGGTGGCAGCACGGTACCGCAGCGCGGCGGCCGATGGAATGGCAGATCCACGCCAAGACTTGCATAAAACGAACATCCAATGACACCCGCGCGGCACTGGCCAGCGGCCGGACGATGGCCCGCAGCGCCAGCGGGCTTCGGGCTGCCGACAGAATCCACGCACTGCCCGCGGCCCGCGCGGGGCTGGAGACCGCTTGACCCCCAACCCCTTGGCCCGGCCCGGACTGGCCACCCACCTGCCACGGCTGTGCGCCGCCGGCGTGCTGCTGCTGGCCGGCCTGGCACGCGCTGGCTGCGACCCGGCGCTGGCCACATCCCCCCAGTTCTCGGCGGCCGACTGCGTGTTCCAGAACCCGGTGAACCCGCGCGCCCAGCCGTCGCAACCGGCCTGGAAGATCTGGTCGCGGTTTCTCGGCAGCGCGCCGCCGGGCACCACGCCGGTCGATGCCATCCCGGTGCGACCGCTGACCCGGGCCGCGCTGGATGCACTGGACAACACCGCCAACCATGTGATCCGTCTCGGCCATTCGTCGCATCTGCTCAAGCTGCAGGGCCGCTACTGGCTGATCGACCCGGTGTTCGGCGACCGGGTGTCGCCGGTCAGCTTTGCCGGGCCGCGGCGCTTCCACCCGCCGCCGCTGGCGCTGGCCGACCTGCCGCCGATCGAGGGCCTGGTGCTGTCGCATGACCACTACGACCACCTCGACCTGCCGACCATCACCGTTCTGAACGGCCGGGTGCAGCGCTACTTCGTACCGCTGGGCGTGGGCGCCCGGCTGCGAGCCGCCGGCGTGGAGCCGCAGCGCATCCAGGAATTCGACTGGTGGCAAGGCGCCAGCCATGCGGGCGTGCAGGTGACGGCCACGCCGGCGCAGCACTTCTCGGGCCGTGGCCTGTGGGACCGCGACAGCACGCTGTGGGCCGGCTGGGTGCTGCAGGCCGGCGGGCAGCGCATCTTCTACAGCGGCGACACCGGCTACTTCGGCGGCTTCCGCCAGATCGGCGAGCGGCTGGGCCCGATCGACCTGGCGCTGATGGAGAACGGCGCCTACGACGCCTACTGGCCCGCGGTGCACATGCAGCCCGAGGAGACGGTGCAGGCCTTCCAGGACCTGGGCGCGCGGCTGCTGTACCTGGTGCACAACAGCACCTTCAACCTGGCCTTCCACGCCTGGCAAGACCCGCTGGAACGGGTGGCCGCGCTGGCCCAGGCCAAGGGCCTGGCGCTGGCCACGCCCGAGGTCGGCGAGGTGCTGACCATCGGCCAGCCCCGCACCAACCGGCTGTGGTGGCGTGGCCTGCGCTGACAGCTTCAGTAGCTGATCGCCCCGGCGGCCACGTCCACCTTGACGATGGGCCGGCCCAGCGCGCCCAGCGTCGCGCGGGCAAAGGCATGGGCCCAGTCGGCGTCGCGGGCGAACTGGGCGGCGCCGGCGGCGGTGGCCAGGGCCATCACCTTGTCGGCCGTCAGCACCTTGCCGGTGGGGCGCAGGGGCTCGCAATCATGGGCCAGGAACTGGTCGTCGAGCCAGCGCCGGGCGGCGTCGGCGGGCAGCGGGGCCTCGTGGGCATGCAGGTCGATCTCCTGCGCGTCCTGGGACGTGAATTGAACGATGACGGCCTGTCGCATGGCGGTTCTCCTTGCGCCGAAGTCTAGGCAGGCCCGGCCGCCGGCGACACGACGAACATCAAGATGCGGCGGTCTGCGCCCGCACCCGCAGCAGGCTGGTGATGCAGCCCACCCCCGACAGCGCCGCCGCCAGCCCCAGCGCCAGCGCCGGCACCTGGCCGGGCTGGGCGGCCCACAGGCCATACAGCGCACCCAGCACCAGCGCGCCCAGCGACTGGCCGGTGAGCCGCGCCGTGCCCAGCATGCCCGCCGCGCCACCCGACCGGTGCGGCGGTGCCGCGGTGACGATGGTGTGGTTGTTGGGCGACTGGAACAGCCCGAAACCGACGCCGCACACCGCCAGCCGCCAGGCCAGCGCCGCGCCCGACGGGTGCGCCGGCAGCAGCGCCAGCGCCAGCAGGCCAAAGGCCATCAATCCGAGGCCGATGCCGCCCAGCAGACCGCTGGGCATCCGGCCGATCAGCCGCCCGGCCACCGGCGCGGCCAGCACCGTGCCGGCCGGCCAGGCGGCCAGCAGCCAGCCGGCCTGGCCGGCGCTGCGTTGCAGGCCGTCCAGCAACAGGAAGGGCAACGCCACCGCCGCCAGGGTCTGCGCGCCGAAGGCAGCCACCGAGGTCAGCATCGACAGCCGAAATACCGGGATCGCCAGCAGGTCCACCGGCAGCAGCGGCACCGCCTGGCGCCGGGCCAGGCCCAGCTGGCGCCGCACGTAGACCACGCCCACCGCCACGCCAGCGGCCAGCATGGCGCCGGCCAGCAGCGGCGCGGCGGCCAGCTGGCCGTGCGGCACCAGCCGCTGCGCGCCCAGGAACAGCAGCAGGAACATCGCCGCGTTCAGCACGCCGTCGAGCCAGGGCACGCGGGTGCCGGCCGGCGCCGGCGCCCGGTTGGGCGGCAGGCTGCGCCAGCCCAGCAGCAGCAGGGCCGCCGCCAGCGGGATGTTCACCGCAAACAGCCAGGGCCAGGGGGCCAGCGACAGGATCCCGGCAGCCACCGCCGGCCCGGCCACCGAGGCCACCGCCACCACGGCCGAGTTGATGGCGATGCCGCGGCCCAGCAGCCGCGCGGGGTAGATCAGCCGCACCAGCGCCGCATTCACCGCAAACAGCCCGGCCGCGCCGGCCCCCTGCAGCGCCCGCGCCAGGCCCAGCTGGGTGGGCCCGGTCGCCAGCGCGCTGGCGGCAGACGCCAGCATGAACAGCGCCACGCCAGCCAGGTACACCCGCCGGTAGCCGACCAGATCGCCCACCATCGACAGCGGCAGCAGCAGCACCAGCACCGCCAGCTGGTAGGCGTTGAGCAGCCACACGCCATCGGCTTCCTGGATCTGCAGATCACGCACGATGCCCGGCAGCGCCAGCGTGACCATCGTCGAATCCAGCACCGACATGCCGATGCCCAGGATCACGGTGAGCATGGCCCAGTGGCGGGCTGGGGTGGGCAGGCCGTCACCGGCGCCGTCACCCAGGGTGGCCGCCGTGGCCGCAGGCCGGTGACCGTTGTGCAAGGACATGCCGGCGATGTTAGCCACCGGTCCGCCACCCCACTGCAAGCGCCGCCTGCATGGAAGCAGCGCCACACCGGGCGGCACCGGGTGTGCGGCAGCCCGTGTCGGGGGGATGATCGGGCTCTGCGCCACACCGGCCCCACCCCCTCAGCATCCAGCCATGATCGACAACTTCTCCAACACCCAGACCGTGCGCAAGCATGTGGTGGCCACCCGCGGTGGCGTGGTGGCCGCGCAGCACCGGCGCGCCGCCGAAGCCGGCGCCGCCGTGCTGGAGGACGGCGGCGACGCGGTGGACGCCGCGGTCGCCACCTCGTTCGCCATCGGCGTGGTCGAGCCGTGGATGAGCGGCCCGGCCGCCGGCGGCTGCATGGTGCTGTGGCGCGCCGACAGCGGCCGCGCCCAGGTGGTGGACTACGGCATGCGCGCCCCGCAAGCCCTGAACCCGGCCGACTACCCGCTGGCCGGCGACGGCCGCACTGCCGATCTGTTCCCCTGGCCCCGCGTGGTGGGCGACCGCAACCAGCAGGGCGCCACCGCCGTGGCCGTGCCCGGCGTGGTGGCCGGCATGGCGCTGGCGCACGGCCGCCACGGCCGCCTGCCCTGGGCTGATCTGGTGCTGCCGGCCGCCGCGCTGGCCGAGCAGGGCATGGTGGCCGACTGGTACTCGGGCCTGCTCACCGCGTCCACCGCCCAGGCGCTGTCGCTCGACCCCGACGCGGCGCGCATGTTCCTGGACGACGGCCTGTTCCCCATCGTCGAAGGCTGGACCGCCACCACCCAGCGCCACCTCGACCAGAAGGCCATGGCCCGCACGCTGCGGCAGATCGCCGCCGAGGGCGCCGACGCCTTCTACCGCGGCGGCATCGGCGAGGCGCTGGTGCGCGACGTGCAGGCCAAGGGCGGCTGCCTGAGCCGTGGCGACCTGGCCAGCTACCGCGCCGAATGGGCCGAGCCGCTGTCCATCCCCTACCGGGGCGGCCGCATCCATGCCGCGCCCGGGCTGACCGGCGGCCCCACGCTGGCCGCTGCGCTGGCCCTGCTGGATGCCGGCGGACCACCACCGGGTGGCGGCCCCGGTGTGGCCAGCACGCTGGCCCATGCCCGGGCGCTGCATGCCGCCTTCGACGCCCGCCTGCGCGGCATGGGCGACCATGATTCGCCCAAGGCGCCAGGCTGCACCACGCACTTCAGCATCGTCGACCGGCACGGCAACATGGCCGCAGTCACGCAGACGCTGCTGTCGATCTTCGGCTCCCGCGTGGTGTCGCCATCCACCGGCCTGCTGCTGAACAACGGCATCCTGTGGTTCGACCCCGAGCCCGGCAAGCCCAATTCCCTGGGCCCGGGCAAGCGCTGCCTGGCCAACTACTGCCCGGTGGTGGGCGAGGCCGCCGACGGCCGGCGTTATGCGCTGGGTGCGTCGGGCGGGCGCAAGATCCTGGGCGCGGTGCTGCAGCTGGCCAGCTTCCTGGTCGACCACGGCATGGACCTGGAAGGCGCCTTCCACCAGCCGCGCATCGACATCAGCGGCAACCAGCGCCAGCTGCTGGCCGACCGCGCCCTGCCGGCCGACGTGCAGGCCGCGCTGGCGGCCGAGTTCAGCGTCACGCCGATCCGGCGCCAGCCCCACCCGTACGCCTTTGCCTGCCCGGCCGGCGTGCTGCGGCACGACGGCTGGAACACCGGCTGCACCGAGATCGCGTCACCCTGGGGTGATGCGGTGGCCGAGCGGGTGGCTGGCTGACACACCAGGAAAGGACCCCGCATGCGCCCCATGACCCGCCCCACCATCGCCGACAAGCGCGCCCGCTTCCGCCAGCTGCATGCCAGCGGCTGCTTCGTCCTCCCCAACCCCTGGGACGTGGGCAGTGCCCGCTGGCTGCAGGGCCTGGGCTTTGCCGCGCTGGCCAGCACCAGCTCGGGCATGGCTTGGTCGCAAGGTGCGGCCGACAACCGCATCACCCGCCAGCAGGCGCTGGACCATCTGCGCACGCTGGTCGACGCCACCGACCTGCCGGTCAACGCCGACTTCGAGAACGGCTTCGGCGACAGCCCTGCCGCGGTGGCCGATAGCGTGCACCTGGC
>JAGOBT010000008.1 GCA_017999135.1 Burkholderiaceae bacterium | reverse complement strand
TGGCCGTTGCCCCCGTTCCGTCCGTCGCCGTGACGGTGATCGTCACCGTGCCCACGTCGGCGTTGGCCGGCGTGCCGCTGAAGGTGCGCGTCACCGCGTCGAAGTTCAGCCAACCGGGCAACGCACTGGTGCTGTAGCTCAGGCTGTCGCCTGCGTCTACGTCCGCGAAGGTGCCGGCGCCGAACGTGAAGCTGAACGCGCTGTCTTCGGTGGCGCTCTGGTCAGCGATCGGGCTGACCACCGTCGGTGCATCGTTGACCGCCTGCACCGTCAAGCTGCGACTCACCAACCCGCCGGTCAGGCCACTCACCGCGTCGGTGACGCTGAATTCGACCGTGCGTGTGTCCGTGGCAGGTGTGTCGCTCGAATTGACATAGGCCACGGAGCGCAGCGCGGTCTGGTAATGGGCAAGGCTGGCGGTGCCGCTGAGCGTCAGGGTTCCCGTGCCGCTGTTCCACAGGCCGGTGATGCCGTTCTGGTCGGTGAACTGCAGTTGGTCCTGGCTGCTGGCATACCCCGTGCCGATGCGGATCACGGCGCTGGAGAGCTGTGTGCTGTCTGCGTCGGAAACGGTCAATCCGGGGTCGACGGCCACCGGTGCGGCGTTCTCGACATAACCGGCCGTGCCGCCGCTGGCCGTCAGCACCGGCGCCTGGGGCAACGAGTAGGTCACGGTCAGGTAGGGCCGCAGAGCCACGCTGCCGTTCTCGGAGGAGGCGAAGGTCCAGAGGTCGGCATTATTGGAGACGAAGGCCCAGCCTTGATTGGCCTCGCCGTCTGCCCAGGCCTGTACGGTCGCCGTGAGGCCGGCGCTGCTCAGGCTGTTCCAGCCCGACACGCCGGAGTCGAAGCTCAGCAAAGCCGCACCGATCTCGCCACCGGCGCTGCCAACCCCGCTGGTCAGGCTGTTGTAGGTGGAGGCCTCGCTCCAGGACACCAACATGCGGTGCAGCGAAACCGCATCAGCGAGATCGCGGTCGGTCACGTAGACCGACAGCGTGGCCGACTCGATGGTCGCCCCCCAGGGGATTTGCCCGGCACCGCTGCCGAAGAGTTGCTCGAAGCGCAGCAGTGCCGCATCGGTCGCGCTGTCGTCGTCGGCGATCACCTCGGCTTCCGAACCCCGGTTGATCGACGGCGAACCGGTGCTCACCCAGGTGTCGTGTGTGCCGCTGTACCCATCGGCCCCTTCCTGGAAGCGGGCCCCGCCCACCGCGATGGTGAGGATGTCGCTGTCGCTCAGCGCGCCGCCACTTCCGGAGGCGCCCTGGTCGCTGCTCGCCAGCGTCAGCAGTGCGCTGCCGCTGTAGCCGACAGCGGGAGTGAAGGTCGCCCCGTTCAACGCCGCATTGACATCGGTCAGCGTGCCGGTGAAGGTCATCGAGGCGTCGGCGCTGCCGTCGCCGACGCTGAAACTCAGGCCGGTGGTTTGCGCCAGGGTCAGGCTGCCATGTGTGACGCTCAGCTCGATGCGCAGCGCCGCCGAGGCCGCATCCACATCGGCCACCTGAATGGCATTGCCGTTTGCCACGGACAGCAGCAGCGGGGTGTTGAGCGCCGTCAGCTGGGTTCCCGGCAGCTGGTTCACCGGTGCATCGTTGACCGCGCTGACGGCCAGCGAACTGCCGCTCTCGCCGCTGCTGTACGCCGTGCTGCCGCCGTTGGCCGTGGTGTCGGCCAGCGCGCCGGCCACGCCGTCGGTCTGGTCCCAGGCCCGGTAGTTGAACAGGCCGGTCGAGCCGTTCCAGTCGGCATCGGGCACGAAGCGGATGCGTGCGGTGGCATCGGAGGGCAGCAGACGGGCGCTGCTGCCCGACACCGATCCGATGTCGGCCCAGCTGCTGCCGTCCAGCGTGTACTGCCAGGTGCCGTGGCTGTTGTCCAACCCTGTGACCGCGATGCCCTGCAGCGCGCCGCTGTCGGCATCGGTGGCACCACTGGCCAGCAGCGAAACGAGGAAGCCGGCATGCTGGCCCGCATCCTCGGTGATGGACGGCAGCGCGGTCGCCGTGCTCAGAGAGGGCGCGTCGTTGACCGCCGTCACCGTGATGGCCAAGGCGTCGCTGTCGGTCAGGCCCAGTGAATCGGTGGAAGTGACCGAGAGTGTGTCGCTGCCATTGAAGTTGGTCGCACCCTGGTACGTCAACGACGCCAGCGCAGCGTTGATCTGCGCCTGGGTACCCGACAAGGTCAGGGTGGCCGTGCCATTGGCACCGGCACTGATCGTCGCGCCACCCGCCAGGGTGACACTGAGCGTGCCCTGCACCACCGAAAGTTGCGTGCTGGCAAGGTTGCCGTTGCCGTCACCGACACTGACGCCGCCGATGGCCAGCGCGGCATCCTCGTTGACCGTCTGTGCCCCGGGGAGGGTGTTCACCGGCGCCACATTGCTGGTGGCCGTCACCGTGGCAGAGAACTCGGAGGTGTCGGTGAAAGTCGCGTAGCCGGCGTCGCTGCGGGTGGCGGTGGCGGTGACAGATTCGCCTGCGGCCACGCTGGCGGTCAGTACGGCATTCACCGTTGCCTGGCCGGAAGCATCGGTCGCAACGTTGGCGTAGCCAATGCTGCGCTGGCCCTCCCCGTGGCCTGAAACGTCCGCCGTGCCACTGGCAAAGAACTCGACCCTGAACCAGCTGTTCGCATCACTGGCCAACGTGCCTTCGATGTGGATCTGGCTGCCAGTGGTGGCTGCGCTGCTCAGCACCGGGAAGTTCTGCAGGCCGTTCGCGCCGCTGTCGGCGTCCGGCGCGGCGTCGTTGGCGGTGACGCCGTCGTTGGCCAGGTCGATCCCCAGGCCGCTGTTGCCGTAGATCGAGTTGCCGAGCAGCTGGACGTTGCCGGTGGTCTTGACGACGACACCCGCGCCGGTATTGCCCGCAATGATGTTGCCCTGGCCGGCGGAGGTGCCGCCGATCAGCGCGCCATTCGAACTGCCGGCCTCGTAGATGCCGGCTGTGCTGCTGCCGCCGCCGTTGCCCAGCACGGTGGTGCCGGTGGCATCCAGTCCGATGATGTTGCCCTGGATGGTGCTGGCGTTGCCGGAAAGGTAGATACCGCCACGCGAAGCGCTCCAGCTGGCGTTCGTGTTGCCCGATATGACGTTGTCGAGCACGCTGGTGTGGGCCGCGCCGAAGTCGATGACCAGCCCGAAGCCGCCATTCGACAGGGCCGCGTTTCCGGCGGCATTGGTACCCAGGTAGTTGTTCTGGACCGTGTTGTGGCTGGTGGCCGCGTCGGACACACACACGCCGAACTGGATGTTGCCGGAGACGACGTTGCGCGACGCCGCCGTGGCGCCCCCGATTGTGTTGCTGGATGCGCCGGCTTCGATGTTGATGCCGATTTCGCCGTTGGCGACGGCGGCCGTGCCTGCCGCATTGAGGCCAACGTAGTTGCCCGCCACCGTGTTGCCGGTCGCCGCGGCACCGGTGATCCGGATCCCGATCTGTGAGTTGCCGGAGATCAGGTTGCGGGCCGCAGTTGTGGTGCCGCCGATGGTGTTGCCGGCGCTGCCTGAGACAACGATGCCGAAACCGTTGCCCGCCGCGGTGCCGCCGGCCGCGTTGATGCCGATGTGGTTGCCCTCGATGAGGTTGCCACCGCCGCTGGTCAGGTAGATGCCGTAGAGACCGAAGTTCTGGATTCCCAGGCCGCGGACCGTGCTGCCACCGGCGCTGATGCTCAGGCCGTTGGCTGCAATGGGGGCGCTGCTGCCGTCCAGCACGATCAGCGGCGTGCCCGCATAGCCCGACTGCGTGCTGCCATCGATCACCACCGCATCGGTGATCTCCGGCAGCTGGGCGGACAGGGCTATCGTCTGCGCCCCGCCGGCACCGATGCTGAAGCTGATCGTGTCCACCCCGGTGGTGTTGTTGGCCGCCATGATGGCCTCGCGCAGGCTGACCTTGCCGTCCGCCCCGGGCTGGGCATTCAGCCACTCGGCGGTGTGGGCGGCGTTGCCGGCGGTGATGCCGCTGTCGTTGTTGTCCGATGCGGTGTCCACCACCAGCGTCGCCGCCACGTCCGTGACCGTCACGGCGATCGCCTGGGTGTCGCTGCCGCCGGCCCCGTCGCTGACCTGCACGGTGACGTTGTAGACGTTGTCCGCGCCGCTGTCGGTGGGCGCCTCGTAGTCCGGCGCGGTGATGAAGGCGAGCGCACCGGTCGAGGCATCGAGGGTGAATTTCGCCGCATCCGCCCCCCCGGCGATCGAATACACCGCCGTGCCGCCGTCGGCATCGGTGGAGGTGACCGTCGTCACCGCAGTACGGGTCTCGGCGACGCTCACGCTGGCCGAGGCGCCGCCGCCGTTGCTGGTGATCACCGGGGCGTCGTTGACCGCCGTCACTGCCATGGTGACAACGGCCGGGGTGCTGGTCATTCCCGTCCCATCCGACACGGTGAGGCTGATCGTGCGGGTGGCGGTGCTGGGGTTGTCGCTGGTGTCTCGGAAGGTGACGTTGCGAACCAGCGCCTGCACCGCCGCCACGCTGGCGTTGCTGTTGAAGTCGACGGTGAGCAGCGTGCTGCCGTTGCCGAAGCTGCCGGCACCGGCGCTGCCGCTGTAGCTGCCGATGACCGTGCCGCCGTAGGTCACGTTGCTGCCCGACAGGCCGATCAAGCCAGCGCCGCTGCCCTGGTTGCGGATGCCCAGCTCGTCACTGCTGCTGCCATTGGCCGTGATCTGGTAAAGCAGTTGGCCACCACTGAAGACGGTGGTGTCGGCATCGGTGACCGTGGCGCTGGCGTCGAAGATGACGCCGGCGTTTTCGACATAGGTGTCGCTGTAGCCGCTGAGGGTCAGCACCGGCGCGACGGCGTAGAGGTAGCGCTGCATGAAGATGCCATCGCTGTCGCCGCTGCCGTTGCCGTGCCAGACCACCACGAGGTGACCGTTGGCATCGGCGGCCACACCGGGCAGGTCCTGGTAGTCGGTGGTGGTGGTGTTGACGCGCGTCTCAGCGGTGAGCGCCGTGCCGCTGCCGTCGTACTGGCGCGCATAGACCCCGTCGAAGCTGCCGTCCTGGGCATAACTCTGCCAGGTGACCACAAAGCCACCGGCGGTGGTCATGGCGGCCACCGGGTTCTGCTGCTGGTTTGCCGTGGTGGTGTTGACGCGGAACTCGCTGCCCTGCGCCACACCACTGCTGTTGTAGCGTTGCCCGTAGATGCCGTTGAGGTCGCCGTCCTGGGCACTGCTCTCCCAAACCACGACAAAGCCGTTGCCGTCCATCGCCACCACCGGCAGACCCTGGTAGCCGGTGCTGTAGGTGTTGACGCTGAACTCACTGCCCTGCGCCACACCGCTGCTGTCGTAGCGCTGCGCGTAGATGCCCTCGTCGCTGCCGTCCTGGCCCCAGCTGCCCCAGGCAATCACGAAGTTGCCGGACGAGTCCATGCCGATGCCGGGTTCGCTCTGGTCGTCGGTGGTGTAGGTGTTGACCTTGAACTCGCCGCCCTGCGCCACCCCGCTGCTGTTGTAGCGCTGGGCGTAGATGCCATTGGAGTTGACGGCATCCTGACTCCAGGATTGCCAGGTGATGACAAAGTTGCCGGTGGCATCCATGGCCACCGCCGCCTCCTTCTGGTCATACGTGATGCCGGTGTTGACCCTGAACTCGCTGCCCTGTGCCCCCCCGCTGGCGTCGTAGCGCTGGGCATAGATGCCGTAGCTGCTGCCGTCCTGGGAGTTGCTTTCCCACACCACCACGAAGCTGCCGTTGCCCGCCATGGCAACCTGCGGGTTGCGCTGGTTGTCGGAGAGGTAGGTGTTGACGTGGATCTGGCTCCCCTGCGCCATACCGGCAGCGTTGTATCGCTGGGCATAGATGCCGTAGCCGGCATCGCCACCGGCGCCGGAGCCATCCATCCAGACCACGACGAAGTTGCCGTTGGCATCCATCGCCACGGTCTTGCCCGACCAGTTGTTTGTCTGGCTGCCCGCGGTGCTGGTGTTGACCAGGGTTTCCCCGCCCTGGGAGGTCAACGCCAGAGTTCCGCTCCAACCTTCCGCCTGCAGCACCGGGGTCTGGAGTCTGCCGATGCGGGTTTCAAGCAGCCAGTCTCCGCCCCTCTCGGCAGCTCCGGTGGCATCCGTGCTGGCCGCCACATCCGCCCCGGTCAGGTCGGCCAGCGCCGCAACGAAGGCCTGGCCG
Source organism: Burkholderiaceae bacterium (assembly GCA_017999135.1). Taxonomy (GTDB): domain Bacteria; phylum Pseudomonadota; class Gammaproteobacteria; order Burkholderiales; family Burkholderiaceae_C; genus Pseudaquabacterium. The sequence goes on along the minus strand of JAGOBT010000008.1, from coordinate 15,542 downwards.
GTGGCATCGGCAGCCACTTCGCAGCCGTAGAGCAGCAGGTCGGCCTCGGCATCCAAAGCGGCCGACCAGGCGGCCACCTCGTCGGCGCGTGCAGCCAGCACGGCAGCATCGACCGTACCGCTGCCAAGCAGCAGCGCGCCACTGGCGCCGTGCGAAATCAGGTGCAGCGCATCGATGCCCTCCCGGCCGGCCAGCGCGGCGCTGATCTGCGTGAGGCCGTCGGCACCTGCGTCGATGGGGATCAGCTCGAAGACCACGTCACCCGGCGCGGCGTCGATCAGCGGCTCCAGCACGTGGGCCAGATCCTCGACGCGGCTGTCGACGAAGATCAACTCACGCCGCAGCGGCTGCAGGCTGGCGTCGGGCGTTGCGGCAGCGTCCTCCGGTTGAGTGAGGAGGCTCAGCTCGCCCAGGGGGCTCACCCGCCAGGCGAAAACGTCCGCGCCGCCGGCCTGTGCCGCCGTGGCGGGGATCTGCGCCGCCGCCGCGGCACCGTGCCAGCCGATCAGGTGCACTGCGCCCAGGCCCTGCTCCTGTCCTGGCTCCTGGGCCTGCTCCTGCTCCAGCTGCAGCAGTTCGGTCACCTGGACCGGCGCCGGTCGGTCGGCCTCCAGCACCACCAGGTCGTAGCTGGCGCCCCCGCCGCGCCGCGCGACCAGCGCGTCCAGCGCGGCGTAGGGGTTGGCCACGCGGGCATCCACCAGCACCAGCTCACGTTGCTGGGTGGCGTCGTCCAGCAGGGCCAGGGCCTGCAGCGCCGGAGCGACCGGCTCCGCAGGCGCCGCGGGTGCCGGCGCCAGCAGGCGCATCTCCACCGCGCCACCGAGGGTGGGGTCGAGCAGCAGGGCGGCATCGGCCGAATAGAGCAGCCGCGGCTCCAGCTCCTCGACATGCAGGCGAGGGCGCAGTGGAGGGGGACGGCGGCGGGACATGACGACAGGACAAGCGCAGCAGCGGGCCACCGAGTCTGGCCCGGGCCGGGTCCTGCGATCGGCCGATCAACCCGGCCATGCACCGGCTGATCCGGGGGCCGGCGGGGTCCGCAGTGCTTGCGCAGTTGCGGAGGTCAGCCGCGCGAGGGCGGCGGCGCCTGGGCCTGCGGCGCCGCCGAGTCCAGCTCGGCCTTGCAGCGCAGGCCGGCGGGCAGCGCCAGGTCGGGGTTGGGCAGAGCGGCCTGCACGCGGAAGGTGTTGCTGGCCGGGTCGATCACCTTGTCGATCGCGGTCACCCGCGCGGCCAGGCGGGTGGCCCCCGGCAGCTCGGGCTGCACCGCCACCGGGCTGCCCAGTCGCAACTGACCGTACAGGGCTGTGGGCACCACCAGCTGCACGCGCAGCGGGTCGATGCGGGCGATGCGCAGCAGCGGCCGGTCGTCGGCACGCTCGCCGGCGCTGGCATGGCGCTCCACCACCACGCCGTCCATCGGGCTGCGGATCACGCGCTGGGCCAGCTGCGCCTCGGCCACATCGCGCTCCTGGCGGGAGATGGTGCGCTGCTCGCGCGCCTGGCGCAGCTTCTGCTCGGCCAGCCGCGCCTCGGTGCGGGCCTGGTCGAGCGCCTGCTGGGAGATGAAGCTCTGCCGGAACAGGTCCTCGGCGCGCAGCAGGCGGTCGCGCTGGAAGGCGGCGTTGGCCTGCGCCGCCTCCAGCTCGGCATGGGACTCGGCGCGGGATTTGGCCACCCCCAGCGAGGCGCGTTCGACATCGGCACGCAGCACCGCCAGCACCTGGCCGCGGCGCACCTGCTCGCCGCGCTCGACCTCAACGCGCTCGATCACACCAGCCACCGGGGTGCCGACCTCGGCGATGCGCTCGGGCTCGATCAGGCAGCCGCCCAGCGCAGCGGCGCCGGCCCCCAGCGCCAGCGTGGCGCCGGCCAGCCCCAGCGCGATCTGCAGGGTCCGCCGGAGCAGCGGCAAAAGCGTCCGGGACCGCGACAGGCGCCGCAGGCGGACGGGAAAAACGGGGGAGGTGGGCAGGCACTTCATGGTCGGGCTCATTCACTGCGGCCGGCAAAGGCGAGCCGGCGTTCCATCTGTTCGTCGTGGCGCAGCAGGCGCGCACGCAGTTCGCGATCGCGCTGCTCTTCGAAGATCTGCGCTGCCCGCAGCAGCCCGCGCAGCAGCGCAGCGGGCAGGCGGCGGCAGCGTGGCGCCAGCCAGGCCCGCAGCCAGGCTGGCAGGCTGCGCGCGAGCAGGGCGCTGTCCAGCGACAGCCAGGTCTCCACCGAACCCGGGTCGCCCTGGCGTGCCGCCCGGCCTCCCAGCTGGCGGTCGATGCGCCGGGCCGGGTTGAGCTGACAGGCGATCACATGCAGGCCGCCCAGCGCCTCGACGCCCTCGCCCAGCGCGATGTCGGTGCCGCGCCCGGCCAGGTTGGTGGCCACGGTGATGGCGCCGCGCTGGCCGGCGGCGGCCACTGCGGCAGCCTCCTGGGCATCTCCATGGGCATCGAGCACCTGGTGCGGCAGGCCGGCGCGCTGCAGGTGGGCCGACAGCGCCCGGGCCTCGGCCACCGAGTCGGTGGCCACCAGCACCGGCCGGCCGCGCCGGTGCAGCCGCGCCACGCGGCGGGCCACCGCCACCCAGAGCTCGGCATGGTGGGCAAACAGCCGGGTCGGGCCGACGCGGCGCCGGCTCGGCCGCCGCAGCGGCACCGGCCGCACCGACAGGCCGTAGGCGGCGAGCAGCTCGCCGCGCGCCTCGGCCAGCGTGCCGGACAACCCGCCCAGGCGGTGGTAACGCGGAAAGAAGCGCTGGTAGGTGATCTGCGCAATCGTCGCAAAGGCGGGGCTGGGGTCGCAGCCCTCCTTCAGCTCCACCAGCTGCTGCAGCCCCTGGCCCCAGGCACGGCCCTCGGCCACGCGGCCGGTGGTTTCATCGATCAGCAGCACCTGCCCCTCGCGCAGCAGGTAGTGGCGGTCGCGCTGGTAGGCATGCAGCGCCGCCAGCGCCGTGCACACCGCGTGCTCGCGGTGCAGGCGGTTGCGCCACACCGGGGCCAGGTTGGCATATTCCGCCCGCTTGCCGCCGTCGGCCGAGGCGGTGGCCCGGGCCAGCCGGGCCCGCCCGGCCGAGGTCAGGCGCACCTGCCCCGGGGTCGCGCCCAACCTGAAATGCCGCGACGGCTGCAGCGCACGGGCAAAGCGCAGCGCCTGGCGGGCGTGGCGCAGCGCATCGTCCATGTCGGCCGGCTCGGAGAGGATCAGCGGCACCCGCGCCTCGTCGAGCAGGATGGCATCGGCCTCGTCGATCACGGCCATGCACAGCCCGCGCAGCAGCCTGGGCTGGCCTGCAGGGGCCTGGCCATCGCGCAGGTAGTCGAACACCAACTCCTTGGCGGTGACGTAGGTGATGGCGGCCCGGTAGGCGGTGCTGCGCTGGCTGCGCTCGTCGGCCTGGCAGACGGCACCCACCGTCAGGCCCAGGGCCGCGTAGAAGGGCTGCAGGCGGGCGGCGTCGCGGGCCACCAGGTAATCGTTGGCGGTGATCACATGCACCGGCAGGCCGGCCAACGCCGCCACCGCCGCCGCCAGGCCCACCGCCAGGGTCTTGCCTTCGCCGGTGGCCATTTCGGCCAGGCGGCCCTGCAGCACCGCGGCAGCAGCCAGCAGCTGGGTGTCGAAGGGATCCTGGCCCAGCACCTCGGCCGCACACTGCGCCACACAGGCCAGCGCGGCGGGCAGCACCGCGTCGGCCAGCCCTTCGCGGGCCAGGCGGGCACGCAGGGCGGCCAGCCGTTCGGCCCGCTGTTCGGACGGCTGTTCGGATGGCTGTTCGATCTGCGGGCGGGGCTCGGTGGCCTGGGGCAGTGAGGCGCGGCAGGCGTGCAGTCGCTGCAGGAAGGCGGCCTCATCGCGCCGCCGCCAGGCCGCCAGGCGATCGCGCAGGGCCTGCCAGCGCGCCCGCCAACGCTCGGCCGGCTCGGCGCTGCGCGGCTGGCGGCGCTCGGGGCGCGGGCCCCAGACCAGCCCGGGCAGCGGCAGGGTGTGGCGCGAGGTCATGGATCAGTTCCGCCCGGCATGCTGGAGGAAGACCTGTGACGCCTGCCGGTACAGCTGCTGCGCCAGCGGCGCCCAGCCCAGTTCCAGCCGCACCCAGGCGCGTGTGCCCACCCGCTGCACCGGCAGGCCCGGCACCGTCAGGTCCAGCAGCAGCACCGGCTGCAGCGCCTGCAGCGCCGGCTCACCGGGCGCGGCAGGCGCCACCGGGATCGGCCCGCCGCCGGCCTCGCCCAGGACGGCGCTGGGCAGGTCACGGGTGGCCGCCGGGACTGCACCGGTCAGGCGCGCCGGCCAGATGCGGCCGGGGTCGTCGGCCAGGCGCACGCTCAGAGGGGCACTCAGTGGGGCACCCAGTGGGGCACTCAGTGGGACACTCAACGTGCGCAACCGGACCGCATCGGCCTGCGGCAGGGCGGCACGCAGCGGCAGGTCACCGCCGGAGAGCACCCAGCCCAGCCGCTCGCCCTGGCGCAGCCAGCGCCCCGGCAGGTCGGCCGCCTGCGGCAGCTCCAGCCGGCCGGCCACCTGGGCCCGCAGGGTCAGTTGGGACAGGCGCTCGTCCGTGCGGGCCAGCTCGGCACGGCTGCGTTCCAGGTCCAGCTGCAGGTGCAGCGCCGCAGCCGGGTCGCGCAGCAGCTGCTGGTAGTGCTCGGTGGTCAGGCCCTCCAGGCGGGCCGCCAGGCGATCACGCTCGGCCTGCAGCTGCGGGTTGTGCAGGCGCAGCAGCACATCGCCCGGGCGCACCGGGGCGCCGCTGGCCAGCGGCAGCTCGGCCACGAAGCCTTCCACCTCATTGCGCAGCTGGGCCTGCTCGGGCAGCCAGGCCACCGCAGGCACCACCCGGTGCTGCGGCAGCGGCAGCAGGCACAGCAGCAGCAGCGCGCCCAGCCCCACCAGGCCCAGGCGCAGACGCACCCGCGCCAGCGCGGCACCGGGCTCGGCGGCCTGCAGGGCCTCTCGGGCCCAGCCCTGCAGCGGCCGCAGCAGAAGGGCTACGAACGCATAGACCAGGCCGGCCAGGGCCAGACCGATCCAGGTGGCCGCCAGCCAGTCCACCAGCGCCAGCGTGAGGCCGACCCGCCAGGCCAGCGAAAGCGGGGCGTAGGCGACCAGCCACTTGCGTTCGCTGGGAGCATGCGGGGGCGGCTCACCGGCCACGCCGAGCAGACGGCGCCGCAGCAGCGCCCGCCACCAGGCCCCGCTGCGCCCCGCCAGGTTGGCCAGGTTGGCGGCATCACAGAGCATGTGGTAGCCGTCGAAGCGCAGCAGCGGGTTGCCGTTGAAGAACAGCGTGGAGGTGACGCCGATCAGCATCACCGCCAGCGCACCATCGTGCACCCAGCCGGACTGGGTGTGCAGCCACAGCAGCAGGGCCCCTGCGGCCAGCGCCAGCTCGACCGCGATGCCCGCCGCACTGACGGCCACGCGCTGGCCCCGCCGCGGAAAAGCAGCCGCCGCGCCGGCATCCACATAGGGCGCCGGCGTCAGCAGGATCAGGCCCAGGCCCACCTCCCGCACCTCTGCGCCCCAGCGCCGCAGTGCCAGGGCGTGGCCCAGCTCATGCAGGGCTTTGATCCCCGGGTAGAGCAGCCACATCAGCAGCAGAAAGCCCGGGCTGTCCAGCCGCTGCGCCGCATGGGCACGCAGTGCCGGCCATTCCGCTGCCGCCGCCCAGACCGCCAGCAACACCCCCAGCAACCACAGCCAGGCCAGCGCAGGTTGCCACAGCCACCGCGCCAGCGGGTCCAGCCGCTGAAGCCAGGCGGAGGGGTCCCCCAGCGGCAGGCGAAACGCCAGCGGGTTGAGCAGGCTGCGGCGGCGCTGCGCCAGGCGCTCGCTGCGGCGGCGCTGCAGCACGTCGGCATCGCTGGCCCGCTCGGACTGCAGCAGGCCGGATTCGTCCAACTGCCCCAGCAGCGCCAGCACCTCGTCCTGGGTGGGGGCATCGTCGGGGCGGGATTCGAGCAGCGCGCTCCAGACCTCCTGCACGCTGCGCTGGCCGTCGCAGCGGCCGATGAACTGGTAGGCCGCCTCGCTGAGGCGATGCTGGCGGCCGGTGGCCTCGTCGCTGAGCAGGTACCAGCGCTGTCCGCGCCAGTGCTGGCGGCGTGCACGCACCTGGGCGCGCAGGCGCGGCCGCAGCCGGGCGATGCGGTACCACTGGGCGCTGTAGAGGGTGGCACTCATCGGCGCGAGGTCAGGGCAGCCAGGCCCAGCTGGCCATGCGGGCCCAGTCGATCAGGCGGTGGCTGGCGATCCAGGCCAGCGATGCGGTCCCCGCCTTGATGCGCGCCACCCCCTGCAGGCCCGGCCGCAGCGCCGCCGGGTCCACACCCTCCAGGCGGGCCTCGACGGCGAAGCGGTTGCGGCCTTCGACCAGGGTGGCCACCGGGGTGATGCGCTGCAGCACCAGCGGCAGGTGCTCGGTGGGCATTGAGGCCAGGGCGAGCTGCCCGGCCTGGCCCGGCCGCAGCCCGGCGATGTCGCGCTCGTCCACCTCGATGATCAGGCGGTAGCGGCCCGCCGGGGCCAGCGTGAGCAGCACGTCGCCGCGCTGCACCGGCGCGCCCAGCGAGCGGCTCAGGTCGCCCTGGATCACCACTCCATCGATCGGGGCGGTCAGCCGGGTGCGGCCGAGCTGCTGGCGCACCAGGTCCAGCTGGGCGCCGGCCTCGTCGGCCTTGCCGCGGCTGACGACGAACTGGCTGCGATCGTCGCGTGCCAGCGCGGCAGCCACGCCGTTCTCATGCTGGGCGAGGGCACTTTCCCATTTGCGCGCCTCCAGCTGCAGGTCCTGGTCGGCCAGTTCGGCCAGCAGCGCGCCGGCGCGCACCGCATCGCCGGGATGCACATGGCTGCGCTGCAGAAAACCATCGAAAGGTGCGGCCACCACCCGCTGCACCGCCCCCTCCAGCCGCGCCGGCGCGCTGACATGGTGCGGCAGCGGCACGAACAGGGCGCCCGCCAGCGCCAGCGCCACCGCCCCGGCCAGCAGCCGCGGGCGGGGGTCGTCGGACTCGCGCAGGAGCGCAGGCAGCCGCCCCAGGGTGAGCAGCAGCCGGTCGTGCCAGGGCCGCTCCGCGCGGCGACGCAGCCACAGCAGCGGCGCCACCGCCCCGGCCACCTGTTCACATTCGGCGAGGCAGGCCGCGTCCGGCGACCGCGCGGGCAGCCACTCGAACAGCATGGCCCCCACCACCCGGCCCTGCCGGGCCAGCGGCACCGTCACCAGGTGGTGGCCACTGTGCTGGTGCAGCCGCGCATGCAGCAGGCACAGGCGCGGCAGCTCGCCGGCGGGGGCGGGATAGGCCACCCGTTCGGCCTGGTCCACCGCCTCCTGCATCACCTCGGCCAGCTGGTGCAGCAGCGCCTGCTCGGGGCGCAACTCGGCGCTGTGCGACACCGCCAGAATCGTCATGCCCTCGCGCCGCTGCAGGCCCAGGCTGACGCGCTCAGCGCCCAGCCGGGCGGCCAGTTCGGTGGCCAGCGCCAGCGCACCATCGGCCAGGTCGTCCCCACCGAGCAGCAGGGCCTGGTCCTGCAGCAAGCGCTCGGCTCCTCCTGGCTCGGAGGCGCCTGCGGCCGCAGCCTCGTACCGCTGGGTGGGCAGGTCGTTGGTGGCCTGGCCCAGCTCGCGCAGCAGCCGCTCGACCGCCGCCGCGTCCTGCGCCTGCATCGCCAGCGCCACCGCAGCCACCACCGGCCGATCGCTGCCGCCAGAACCCTCGTCCCGGGCCGCGGGGGGCGCCGGCGCACGCACCGGAAGGGCCAGCACCCGGTTGTATTGCACACCCGCCAGCCGCACCGTCGGCACCACCACCACCGGACGGCCCCGCTTCAGGGCGGCCCGCGCGGCATTGAGCAAGGGGGGCGTCAACACACCCGCGGCAGGCCACTCCGCAGCCATTTGGGCACCGCCCTCCTGCTGCAGCAGCACCACACCGGCACAGACCTCCCCGGCGCTCTCGCCATGCTGCTGCAGCCAACGCTGCGCACCCGGGTGCAGCGCCGAAGCAGGCGCCGCACCCGAACCCGCGGAGGCTGGCTGAGGAGAAGTCACGGACATGATCGATACGGCAAACAACAAACAGCAAACAGCAAACAGCAAACGACAAGGGGCAAACGGCACACGGCAAGAGCCGGGCCGAACCCGCCGCCACTGCGGCAGAGTAGCCAGGGTGAGGCCGGCGGCAGGCGCGGATGACGGCCGGAAAGCCGCCTCAAATCGTCGCCCCGGCTGCGGTCAAGTTCCCTGCCGCAGCGGCCGACAACCCAGGCGATGACCACGCCTGCCTGCGCCCCCGACCCCTTGACCGCCCGGCTGGTGGTGCTCGATGAAGAGCCGCTGGCCGCAGCCGACATGGCCGCACTGCTGCGCAGCCTGGGGCATCCCCGGGTCACGGAGATCGAGCTGGACCGGGAAACGGCGCTGCCCGGCTTGCTGGACAGCCTGCGCAACGAACATCCCGACCTGTTGCTGCTGGAGCTGGGCAGTGGCGACGGCCCCGCCCTGGCCCTGCTGGAGGCCCTGCGCCGCGACCGGCTGCTGCGCCGGGTGCCGGTGTTTGCCACCCAGGCCGAAGACCTGGCCGACGTGCGCCTGCGTGCCCTGCAACTGCATGCGGTGGAGGTGCTGCCCAAACCGCTGGACCCAGCCGAGTTTGCTGCCCGCCTGCACAACCAGCTGCAACGCAAGCTGCAGCAGGACCAGCTCAGCTTCACCGACGGTGCCACCGGCCTGCCCAACCGGGAGTGGGCGCTGCGCCGGCTGGACGACGCGCTCAAGGAGGCGCGCCGCTACGACAGCCATGCCGCGGTGCTGCAGGTCGGCCTGGACCGCTTCCGGCAGATCAACGACGCCCTGGGTCTCACCCTGGGCGATGAGCTGCTGCGCGAGGTGGGCCTGCGCCTGCAGGCCTGTGTGCGCGACACCGACCTGGTCAGCCACGCAGCAGCACAGGCGCCGGTGGCCCAGGTCGCCCGCAGCGACGGGGACGCATTCACCGTGCTGCTGCCCCGCCTGGGCCGCGCCGACCAGGCCAGCGTGGTGGCACAGCGCATCGTGGCGGCGCTGCAGCCAGCGCTGCAGGTGGCCGGCCATGAGGTGTTTGTCACCTGCCGCATCGGCATCGCGGTGTTCCCCGGTGACGGCCAGGACAAGGACAGCCTGCTGGAGCGGGCCATCCTGGCGATGCGGCATGGCCAGGCCGATCCACAACTTGCCGCCACCGGGCCGGTGCGGTTCTACTCACAGGCGCTGCATGGGCGCTTCACCCACCGTCTGGCGATGGAGCGTGAACTGCACCACGCGCTGGAGCGCCACGAGCTGCAACTGCTCTACCAGCCCAAGGTCGGCACCGCGGATGGCCGGCTGCTCGGTGCCGAAGCGCTGATGCGCTGGCAGCACCCGCAGCGTGGACGGCTGGGGCCGGACGCCTTCATCGCACTGGCCGAAGAGACCGGGCTGATCCTGCCGCTGGGCGAGTGGGCGCTGCGCGAAGCCATCCGCCAGATGGCCGCCTGGGATCGGCAGGGACTGCCGTTGCCGCTGGTGGCGGTCAACGTCTCCAGCCACCAGCTGCGCCGCTGCGGCCTGGCCGACACCGTGCGCCGCGATCTGCAGGAAGCCGGCCTGGACGGCAGCCGGCTGTGCCTGGAGCTGACCGAATCGGCCATCCTGGACAACAGTCCGCAGGTGATGGAAACGCTGCGCTCGCTCAAGCAGCTCGGTGTGCAACTGGCGCTGGACGACTTCGGGACCGGCTACTCCTCGCTCAGCGGGCTGCGCAGCTTTCCGCTCGACGAGCTGAAGGTGGACCGCTCCTTCATCACCGAATGTGAGGACCCCGGCAGCAGCGCCGCCATCATCACCCGCGCCATCATCGCGATGGCCCACGGCCTGGGCCTGCGGGTGGTGGCCGAAGGCATCGAAACCGAAGGCCAGCTCCACTTCCTGCGTGCCAACGGCTGCGACCAGTACCAGGGTTTCCTGTTCTCCCGGCCGCTGCTGGCCACCGACATGGTCAAGATGCTGAGGCGCTGCAACAGCGCCCGTGTTGCAGCCTGAGGCAGCCGCCTGACCGCTCACCGGTTTCGCTCGCCGCCCTCCACCTCCAGGCAGTACCCCTGACCCCGCAGCGTGGCGATGCGCACCGCGCTGTGGCGCAGCTTCTGCCGCAGGCGGCAGATCTGCACCTGCACGGCATTGAGGCTGAGGCTCTCGCGTTGCCGCAGCAGGCCGTTGAGCAGGACCTGCGCTGCAATGAAACGGCCCGGTCGGCGGATCAGCGCCTCCAGCAGCGTGAGCTCCTGCTGCGACAGGCGCAGCGGCTCCTGGCCCAGCACGGCGGTGCGATCGCGCTGGTCGTAGGCCAGGGGCCCGCAGCGGATCCACCGCGCCGCCTCCGCAGCCACCCGGCGCTGTTGCACGCGCAGACGGGCGGCCAGTTCGGCATCGCTGATGTCGCCGCTCACACAGTCGTCGGCTCCGCGATCGAGGGCCAGCACCCGCTCCTGTGCGGTCTGGCCGGCCGCCAGCGCCAGCAGCGGTCGTGCATCCTGCCGTTCACGCAGGGCCTGCAGCTCGTGCAGAGCCCAGCCGGGGGGCCTCCCAGGTCCAGCAGCAGCACCGTGCCGGCATCCGGGGCATGCCCCGCTTCGGTGCCCGCCTGCTCGGGGCCCTGCGGGGCGTTGGCCTGGACGGCAAAACCCAGCCGCTCCAGGCGCCGGCACAACCGCTGGCCCCGCAACGGCTCCCCGGCGATCACCTGGACCGGCCCTGGCACCGATGGCCTGTGCATGGTCACATCCGGCTCAGAGCCCGGGCAGCACATGGTCCCGGAAGCGCTCGCGCAGCTTGTGCTTGAGCATCTTGCCGGTGGCACCCAGCGGGATGTCGTCGACGAAGACCACGTCGTCGGGGGTCCACCACTTGGCGATCTTGCCCTCGTAGAAGGCCAGCATCTCCTCGCGGGTCAGCGTGGCGCCGGGTTTGAGCGACACCACCAGCAGCGGCCGTTCGTCCCACTTCGGGTGCTTCGCGGCGATGCAGGCGGCCATGGCCACCGCCGGATGGGCCATCGCGACGTTCTCCAGGTCGATCGAGCCGATCCACTCGCCGCCGGACTTGATCACGTCCTTGCTGCGGTCGGTGATCTGCATGTAGCCGTCGGGGTCGATGCGGGCCACGTCGCCGGTGGGGAACCAGCCGTCCATCAACGGGCCGTGGCCCTGGCCCTCCTCGCGGAAGTAGCGCGACACCACCCAGTGGCCACGCACCAGCAGGTCGCCGCTGACGGGGCTGTCGGGCGGCAGCTCGCGGCCCTCGCCGTCGATCACCTTCATGTCCACACCGAAGATCGCGCGACCCTGTTTGGACTGCAGCGCCAGGCGCTGCTCCTGCGGCCATTGGGCATGCTGGGCCTTGAAGCTGCAGACCGTGCCCAGCGGGCTGAGTTCGGTCATGCCCCAGGCATGCACCACGTGCACACCGTGGTCCACCTCGAACGCGCGGATCATCGCCGGCGGGCAGGCCGAACCACCGATCACCGTGCGGCGCATGGTGGAGAACTTCAGGCCCTTGTTTCCCACATGGCCCAGCAGGCCCTGCCACACCGTCGGCACGCCGGCCGACAGGGTCACGCCTTCGGTCTCGAAGAGTTCGTAGAGCGAAGCGCCGTCCAGCCCGGGGCCGGGGAAGACCAGCTTGGCCCCGACCATGCACGCCACATAGGGCAGGCCCCAGGCGTTGACATGGAACATCGGCACCACCGGCAGGATGGTGTCGGCCGCGGCGCAGTTCAGCGCGTCCGGCAGCGCCGCAGCAAAGGTGTGCAGCAGCGTCGAGCGGTGGCTGTAGAGCACTCCCTTGGGGTTGCCGGTGGTGCCGGAGGTGTAGCACAGCGTGGCGGCGCTCTCCTCCGGGAAGGTCGGCCAGTCGAAGCGGTCGTCCTCGGCCTCCAGCAGGTCCTCGTAGCAGAGCAGGCCGGGGATCTTCGAGGCCGGCAGGTGGGCGCGGTCGGTCATCGCCACGAAGGCGCGCACCGTCTTCACGCGGTGGGCCACGGCTTCGACCAGCGGCAGGAAGGTCAGGTCGAAGAACAGCACCTGGTCCTCGGCATGGTCGGCGATGTAGACCACCTGGTCGGCGTGCAGGCGCGGGTTCAGGGTGTGCAGCACCGCGCCCATGCCCGACACCGCGTAGTACAGCTCCATGTGGCGGTGGCCGTTCCAGGCCAGCGTGGCCACCCGGTCCGGGCTGCGCACGCCCAGCCGGGTCAGCGCCTGGGCCAGACGGCGAGAGCGCGCCGCCAGGCCGCGGTAGGTCATGCGGTGGATGTCGCCCTCCACCCGGCGCGAGACGATCTCGCGGTCGCCGTGGTGGCGCTCGGCATGCACCAACAGGGAGGAGGTGAGCAGCGGCATGCTCATCATCTGGCCTTGCATGGGGAGTTCTCCTGTCTGTGAGGGGTTCAGGGCACGGACTTCAGCCAGCGCCCAGCGCAGCAGCGCCATGGGGGTTAGTGAAGGGGGGCGGCGTTCAGAGGCTGCGCGTCAGCTCCGGCACGGCGGCAAACAGGTCGGCTTCCAGCCCATAGTCGGCCACCGAGAAGATCGGGGCCTCCGGATCCTTGTTGATCGCCACGATCACCTTGCTGTCCTTCATGCCGGCCAGGTGCTGGATGGCACCGCTGATGCCGCAGGCCACGTACAGCTGCGGCGCGACGATCTTGCCGGTCTGGCCCACCTGCCAGTCGTTGGGGGCGTATCCGGCGTCCACCGCGGCGCGGCTGGCACCCAGTGCGGCGCCGAGTTTGTCGGCCAGCGGGGTCAGCACCTCGTTGAACTTCTCGCTGCTGCCCATCGCTCGGCCACCGCTGACGATGATCTTGGCCGCGGTCAGCTCCGGGCGGTCGCTCTTGGCGATCTCGCTGCCCTGGTACTGGCTCTTGCCGCTGTCGGCCACTGCGGCCACCATATCGACGGCCGCGCTGCCGCCCGAGGACGCCGCCGCGTCGAAGCCGGTGGCACGCACGGTGATGACCTTGACCGCATCCAGGCTCTGCACCGTGGCCACCGCGTTGCCGGCGTAGATCGGGCGCTCGAAGGTGTCGGGGCTGATCACCTTCGTGGCCTCGCTCACCTGGGCCACGTCCAGCTTGGCGGCGACACGCGGCGCCACATTCTTGCCGCCGGCCGTCGCCGGGAACAGGAGGTGGCTGTAGGCGCCAGCCACGGCAACGACCTGCGCCGCGATGTTCTCAGCCAGGCCATGGCCCAGGGCCTCGCTGTCGGCATGCAACACCTTGGCCACGCCAGCGATCTGCGACGCAGCGGCCGCAGCGGCACCAGCGTTGTGGCCGGCCACCAGCACATGCACGTCGCCCCCGCAGGCGAGAGCCGCGGTGACGGTGTTCAGGGTTGCGCCTTTGATCGATGCGTGGTCGTGTTCGGCAATGACGAGGGTGGTCATGGTGGACGGTGGTTCAGGCGTTGTGCGGAGGGTAGAGGGCGGGGGCGATGTGGGCGCAGGCCAGGGAACGGACCAGGGTGCAGGCCGCGGCGAAGCCGGGGTTCACATCCCTGCGTAGTTCGGCCCGCCGCCGCCTTCGGGCGTGACCCAGACGATGTTCTGCGTCGGGTCCTTGATGTCGCAGGTCTTGCAGTGCAGACAGTTCTGCGCGTTGATCACAAGCTGATCGGCCCCGTTCAGGTTGACGAACTCGTACACCCCGGCCGGGCAGTAGCGGGCCTCCGGTCCGGCGTACTTCGCGAGGTTCACCGCCCCCGGGATGGCGGTGTCCTTCAAGGTCAGGTGCGCCGGCTGCTGCTCTTCATGGTTCGTGTTGGAGACGAACACCGAGCTGAGGCGGTCGAAGGTCAACTGGCCGTCGGGCTTGGGGTAGTCGATCTTCGCGCACTGGTCGGCCGGCTTCAGGTAGACGTGGTCCGGCTCGCTGCGGTGCAGGGTCCAGGGGGGGCTGCTCACGCCGATCTTGGGCAGGAACCACTGCTCCACCCCGGTCATCAGCTCGCCGACCAGACGGCCCTTCTTGAACCAGAGCTTGAAGTTGCGGGTCTGGTCCAGCTCCTCGTGCAGCCAGCTGGCCTCGAAGGCCGCCGGGTAGGCACTGAGTTCGTCCTGCGCCCGGCCCGCAGTGACGGCCTCGTAGATCGCCTCGGCGCAGAGCATGCCGCTCTTCAAGGCCGCATGGCTGCCTTTGATGCGCGCGGCGTTCATGGTGCCGAGGTCGCAGCCGATGAGCGCGCCACCGGGGAAGACCATCTTGGGCAGCGCCTGCGGGCTGCCGTTGTTGATGGCGCGGGCGCCGTAGCTCAGGCGCTTGCCGCCTTCGATGTGGCGGCGGATCGCCGGGTGGGTCTTCCAGCGCTGCAGTTCTTCGAAGGGGCTGACCCAGGGGTTGCTGTAGTCCAGCCCGATGACGAAGCCCAGCGTGACCTGGTTGCCTTCCAGGTGGTAGAGAAAGCCGCCGCCGAAGGTGTCCGCATGCATTGGCCAGCCGGCGGTGTGCACCACGCGCCCGGGCTGAGCCTTCTCCGGCGGGATCTCCCACAGCTCCTTGAGGCCGATGGCGAAACTCTGCGGATCCTTGCCGGCGGTGAGGTCGTATTTCGCCAGCAGCTGTTTGCCCAGGTGGCCCCGGGCACCTTCGGCAAAGACGGTGTATTTGCCCAGCAGCTCCATGCCGAGCTGGAAGTGGTCGCCGGGCTGGCCGTCCTTGCCCACGCCCAGGTTGCCGGTGGCCACGCCCTTGACGCGGCCCTGTTCGTCGTAGAGCACTTCGGCGGCGGCGAAGCCGGGGAAGATTTCCACGCCCAGCGTCTCGGCCTGTTCGGCCAGCCACTTCACGACGGCCCCGAGGCTGATGACGACGTTGCCTTCGTTGTGGAAGTTGCGCGGCACGAGGAAGTCGGGGATGCGTTTGCAGCCGTCTTCGCTGAGCACCAGCACGTCGTCGCCGGTGACCGGCTGGTTCAGCGGGGCGCCGCGCTCCTTCCAGTCCGGGAAGAGTTCGTTCATGGCGCGCGGATCCATCACCGCACCGGAGAGGATGTGCGCGCCCGGTTCGGAGCCTTTTTCGAGCACCACGACGTTGATCTCGCCGCCCTTCTCGGCCGCGAGCTGCTTGAGGTGGATCGCCGCGGCCAGGCCCGCCGGGCCGGCGCCGACGATGACCACGTCGTACTCCATCGACTCGCGCGGGCCGTGGGTTTGGAGGATTTCTTGCGGGGTCATGGCGGCTCCTTGGCCGGGTGAAGCAGGTGTCAGATCACCTTGGCTTCGTTCTTGAGCTTGTTCACCAGCGTCGCGACGTCCGGCACCTTCACCCCGGCGCCGCGCTTGGGTGGCTCGCTGACCTTGAGCGTCTTCAACCGCGGCGCCACGTCCACGCCCAGGTCGGCGGGTTTGACGGTCTCCAGCGGCTTCTTCTTGGCCTTCATGATGTTGGGCAGCGTCACGTAGCGCGGCTCGTTCAGGCGCAGGTCGGTGGTCACGATGGCCGGCAGGCTCACGCTCA
>JAGOBT010000234.1 GCA_017999135.1 Burkholderiaceae bacterium | reverse complement strand
GGGGGGCGGCAGGCGCCTGGGCCGGCGCGGTGGCGTCCAGCCACTTCAGCAAGGTGGCATAGAGCAGGCCCACATCCAGCGGCTTGGCGATGAAGTCGTCCATGCCGGCCACCACGCAGGCCAGCCGGTCTTCGTCGAAGGCGTTGGCGGTCAGCGCCAGGATGGGCCGGTTGGCCCAGCCGGGCAACAGGCGGATGGCGCGGGTCGCTTCCAGCCCGTCCATGCCGGGCATCTGCATGTCCATCAGCACCAGGGCCTGGTCGCCGCTGCGGGCCTGTGCCACTGCGCTGTGGCCGTCTTCGGCCACGTCCACCTGCAGGTGCACCGCATGCAGCATGGCCAGCACCACCTCGCGGTTGACGGCGTTGTCTTCGGCCAGCAGCACGCGCCGGCCGCGGTGGCGCTCACGCAACTGCTGTTCCGCGTCGGGCAGGGTGGCCGGGTTGTCGGCAGGCACCGGGCCCACGCCACGCTGCAGGCAGGCGGTGAACCAGAAGGTGCTGCCCACGCCGGGTTCGCTGTGCACACCGGCTTCGCCGCCCATCAGCTCGGCCAGGCGCCGCGTGATCACCAGGCCCAGGCCGGTGCCGCCGTAGCGGCGGCTGATGGTGTGGTCGGCCTGCTCGAAGGGCACGAACAGCCGCGCCTGCTGTTCGGCGTCGATGCCGATGCCGGTGTCCTGCACCGAGAAGCGCAGCCGCAGGCGGTCGCCGTCGGTGTCCAGCAGCTCGGCACGCAGGGTGATGCCGCCGGCGGGGGTGAACTTCACGGCATTGCTGGCGTAGTTCAGCAGCGCCTGCCGCAGCCGGGTGGCGTCGCCACGCAGCCAGCCGGGCACGTGGTCGGGCTGCACGTCCACCCGCAGGCCCTTGGCCCGGGCCGCGTCGCCGATGATCGACTGCACATGGTCGAGCACGGCCGACAGGTGGAAGTCGCCATGCTCCAGCTGCACCCGGCCGGCCTCGATCTTCGACAGGTCGAGGATGTCGTTGACGATGGCCAGCAGGTGCTGGCCGGCGCTGTCGATCTTGTCCAGCCGCGCCGCCTGCTCGGGCGTGCTGCCGTCACGGCGCAGCAGGTAGTTCAGGCCGATGATGGCGTTCATCGGCGTGCGGATCTCGTGGCTCATGTTGGCCAGGAAGTCGCTCTTGGCTCGGTTGGCCTGCTCGGCCTGGCGGCGTGCGGCGTCCAGTTCGCGGGTGCGCAGGGCCACCTGTTCTTCCAGGTGGGCACGGTGGCGCTCCAGTTCCAGCGCAATGGCCTTGCGCTCGGTGATGTCCTGGATCAGCCCGCTCATGGCCACGGGCTGGCCCTGGGCGTCGCGGTGGACCTGGCCCAGCGCATGCAGCCAGCGCCGCTCGCCATCGGCGGGCCGGATGATCTCGTATTCCAGGTCGAAGCGGCCGTCGGGCCGGGCCAGCAGGTCGCTGTAGTGCCGGGCGGCGCGGGCTTCATGGCCCGGCGCCATCAGCGCGCCCCAGTGTGGCAGGTCACGCGGGTAGGTGGCGTCGATGCCGAGGATGGCGTCCAGCGTCTCGCTGCTGGTCCATTGGCCGCTGGCGGTGTCGATGCGGTAGCTGCCGGCCCGCGCCACACGCAGCGCCTGCTGCAGGTCTTGCTGGGCCTGCTGCAGCGCCTGGGCGGCCTGGCGGCGCTCGGTCACGTCGCGCGCAGTGCTGATGAAGTGCACCAGCTCGCCATCGGCATTGAACAGCGGGGCGATGCTCAACTCGTTCCAGAACGGCTCGCCGTTCTGCCGGTAGTTCAGCACCTCGCCGAAGAATTCGCTGCGGGCGTCGATGGCGGCGCGCATGCGGGCCACCACGGCGTGGTCGGTGTCGGGGCCTTGCAGGAAGCGGCAGTCACGCCCCAGGATCTGCGCCTCGGCATAGCCGGTGATGTGGGTGAAGGCGGCGTTGACCTCGGTGATCCGCTGCGCCGGGTCGGCAATCACCACGCCCTGGCCGATCGACTGCAGCGCCAGGTGGCTGACGGCCAGCCGGTCGGTGTCGCGCTTGCGCTCGGTGATGTCGATCGCCGTGCCGATGTGGCGCACCACCCGGCCCTGCGCATCGCGCACCGCAACCACGGTCGACCACAGCGGAACGAGGTGGCCAGCGCGGTGGCGGCCCTGGCGCTCGCCGCGCCACTGGCCCGTCTCGGCCAGGGCCTGCCGTATGGAGGTGTCCAGCGGGCCACCGGGCGCGTCGACGCGCAACTGGTGGATCGACCGGCCGCGCAGCTCGGCCGCCGTCCAGCCGTGCAGGCGCTCGAAGGCCGCGTTGACGTCGATGATGCAGTGGTCGGCGTCGGTCAGCGAAATCGCCTCGCCACCGTGCTGGAAGGCGTCGGCCAGCAGCCGTTCGCGCTGCTGCGCCCGGCGCGCGCGCGCCGACGCGCGCCACAGCAGCACCAGGCCCATGCCGTACAGCAGCAGGAAGCCGGCGGCGGCGGCCGCCACCAGCTGCCGCTCGCGCTGCCAGTCGGCCAGGTAGTCGGCCGTGGCCAGTGCCACCACCACGCGCAGGGGCGCGCCGTCCACGTTGCTGAAGGTGACGGTGCGCACATAGCCGTCGGGCGTGGGCACGGCACGCACCGTGCCGCGCGGGGCCCCGCTGTCCATCAGCGCCGCCAGCGCGGGCGGCATCACCCGGCTGCCGATCGGCGTGGCGGCCGGCCCGGCTTCATCGGTCTGGCGCACCAGCAGGCGGTTGCTGCGGTCGCGCAGCATCACCACGCCATGCGGCCCCACGTCGACAGCCTGCAGATGGCGCTGCAGCGACTGCAGCGACATGGCCGCACTGACGACGCCGGCAAACCGGCCTTGCGCATCGGTGATGCGCCGGCTGAACGACACCACCCAGACGCCGTCGATCTTGCGCTGCAGCGGCTGGCTCATCACCAGGCCGCCGCTGGTGTTGCCGCGCTGCGTGATGAACCAGTCGCGGTCGGCCAGGTTGATCGGCGGCTCGCCGGGCCGGTTGTCGCCCACCAGGGTGGTGCCTTGCGCGTCGAGCACGCGGATGCCGCTCAGTTCGGGGTGGCGCTGCCTCTGGGCCTGCACCACCTTGGTCAGCGCCGGCAGGTCCAGCCCGCGGGCCGCCAGCTGCTGCTGTGCCAGGTCGGCAATGGTGACCAGGGCGATGTCGAGCTTGGCGACCTCGGCGCCCACGGTGTTGTCCAGGGCACTGGCCAGGTTCTGCGACAGCAGTTCGGCGCGCCGCCCGTGCTGCTCGCGCCCCGACTGCACCGCATACGCCGCCAGCGCCACGATGGCCACCGCCGGCACCAGGGCCCAGAGCAGCAGCGTGGCGCGCACGCGCAACGGCAACTGGTGGGTGGCAGCTGGCAACGGCGAAGAAGAGGTGGGCATCGGACGTCTGCAGGAACAACGGGGCACGCTGCCCATGTGTGCAGCCCCGGGACGGCGGGCCGATTTCCCGCCCGGCGGCGGGATCTGCAAAGCTTATCGACTTTTTCAGATCAACAGCGACCCGAGCGTCTGCGACGTTTCACACGCACCACACCGGCGGATGCCGCTGCAGCCGGCCGGCTGCATCAGGACAGCTTGAACAAGCCCACCTTGTGCGACAGGCGCTCGCCCTGCCCGCGCAGCGCGTCAGACGCCACGGCCAGCTGCTCGACCAGCCCCAGGTTCTGGGCCGTGCCGTCCTTCAGCACCTTGATCTCGTCCAGGATCGCGGCCGATTCACGGTCGCCCTGCTGGGTGAGCGTGGCCACCTGGCTCATCGCGGCATGGATCGCATCCACATGGCCGTCGGCCTGGCCCATGGCCACGCTGGTCTCGTCGGCCAGCGCATGGCTCTGCTCGATGTCCAGCGTCGACCGGCCGACGATGTCGCTCACCTTGCGGGCGGAGTCGGCGCTGCGGTTGGCCAGCGCCCGCACCTCCTGCGCCACCACCGCGAAGCCGCGGCCGGCGTCACCTGCCTTGCTGGCCTCGACCTGGGCATTGAGCGCCAGGATGTTGGTGCGGAAGGCGATGCCGTCGATGATGTTCACGATCTCGCCGATCTCGCGGCTGTTGCTGCGCAGCGCACCCATGCGCTCCTGCAGGCGCTGCACCTGGCGGCGGTTGCGGGCGGAGGCCAGGCGCAATGTCTGCACCGTGGTCACCACCTCGTCCACGCTGCGCGAACAGGTCTGCAGCTGTTCGGTGTAGCGCGTGACGGCCGCCACCAGTGAATCCAGGCCTTCGGCGCTGCGGCGGCTGCGGCTGCGCAGGTCACCATTGCCGGCGGCGATCTGCTCCGACGCCTGGGTGATCGCGCCCACGCCGTGGCGCACCGAGGCCAGCAGGTCCGACAGGCGCGCCAGCGACGTGGTCATGGCTTGCAGGGTTTCGGCCACCTCGTCGCCACCCAGTGCCTGGGGGCGGGCGCTCAGGTCGCCCTGGGCCATGCGGTTCATCTGGGCCGACAGCTTCGACAGGCCGCCGTCCATCACCAGGAAGAAGCTGTAGACCAGGTACACCGCCAGCAGCGTGGTCATGGCCAGCGCGCCGAACAGCCACCGGCGCTGCGCCTGCGCGTCGGCCTGCTGCAGTTGCAGGTCATGCTTGACACGCGTGTCCAGCACCAGTTGCAACTCGGCGATCTGCGCCACCGCGACCGCCACCGACTTGCGCATCTGCGCCAGGTCGACCACCGGCTCGGGCGCCAGCATGCCGGCTTCCAGGTCGTTCAAGGCCTGCCGCGCCTGGGCCAGGGCCGGGCTGCCGCCGATGCTGCCGGCGCTGGCACCGGTGGGTGCGGCCGCCGCACTGCCCTTGGGCAACGGCAGGTCGATCCCGTGCACGCCGCCCAGCGTGCGATCGCCCTGGGCCAGCGCCTCGCGCGCGCCGGCTGCCATGCCGGCGGCCTGCAGCAGCAGCGCGTGCAGGTCGGCCGCAGGCCGCGGCTGTTGCGTCAGCAGGCTGGCCTGCCGCGCGGCCAGGCCACGCAGGCCGGACAGATGGCGGTGCAGCGCCGGCAAGGCCTGCACCGCCAGCGCTGTGCGGGCCGCCTGGCCGGGGTCTTCGGTCAGCAGCAGATTGGATGCGGAGATGCTCAGCTGGCGCAGCGTGACCAGCGACTGGCGGGCGCTGGCCAGCACCGCCAGGCGCGACGTGGGCGACAGCGATGCCATGGCCACCGCACGTTCCAGCATCGGCTGGTGGGCGCGCCAGGCGGCGTCCAGCGGCAGGCCCTGGGCATGGGCCTCGCTCACGCCGGCGGCCAGCCGGGCCAGCAGCGCGGCGCTGTCGGGCCCGGGCGGCGCCGGCAGGCCGGCCTCCAGCGCCTGGCGCGACACGTCCAGCTGGACGGCGAGCTTGTAGGCCGCGTCGGCCACCTCCAGGCCCGCCATGCGCTGGGTGCTGAGTGTCAGCGTGTGGTTGCGCGCCAGGATTTGCTGCACCATCAACGGCAGCAGGGGCAGCGACATCACGGTGACCAGCAGCACCATCTTCATGCGCAGCGACCACAGCCGCATGGCCCGCACGCCGAAGGCCCACACGCCGTGGTAGGCGAAGAACTCCCGCGCGGCGCGCCATGACCCGCCAGCCGACGCAGCACGGGACACCCAGGTGAAGCTTCCAGACAGTGACATCGACGGCTCTCTTCAGCGTGATCCCTGCAGCTATCGGCAGATCTGCGCCGTGACTTGAGCGGAGTTCTCGACAGCGCCCGCCTTCAGTTGGCGGCAAGCTCGCCGATAAGCCAGATGGCAGGCGGGTGTTCCGGCACCCGCAGCGGG
>JAGOBT010000007.1 GCA_017999135.1 Burkholderiaceae bacterium | reverse complement strand
GGTGTACTTCCGCCACAGCCGCATCGATTTCTGGGGCGTGGTGCTGTGCGTGCTGATGCTGTCGATTTCCAGCCTGTTCTACATCATCGTCGGCCAGTACTTCTTCTCGCGTGTGCTGCGGCTGGTGCCGATCTCGGGCTTCGCCGGCGGGCTGGACGCGGTGCGTTTCCTGGCGCTGCCGATCTTCCTGAGCTTGCTGGCCCGGCTGGGCGGCGAGGCCCGGCTGTACCGCGCGATGTTCCTGGAAGAGATCGGCCGCGACTACGTGCGCACCGCCCGCGCCAAGGGGCTGACCGAGCAGATCGTGCTGTTCCGCCATGTGCTGAAGAACGCGCTGATCCCCATCATCACCAGCGCCGGCGCCTACCTGCCGTATGTGTTCATGGGCAGCCTGGTGTTCGAGAGCTTCTTCGGCATCCCAGGCCTGGGCGCCTTCGTCATCGAGGCCATCTCGGGGCAGGACTTCGCCATCGTGCGCACCATGGTGTTCCTGGGGGCGGCGCTGTACATCGCCAGCAACGTGCTGATCGACATCGCCTACACGTGGGTGGATCCGCGGGTGAGATTGTCATGATGGACTTCAAGTTTGTCGTGTTGTGGACCGACGTGGCGCTGTGGACGCTGTTCGCGGCCATCGCCGCCTACGGCATCCGCGTGGCGCGGCACGACAACCTGCGTGCCACCTGGCGCCGCGTGCTGCGGGACGCGCCGGCCATGTGCTCGGCCCTGGTGCTGGGGCTGTTCGTGGTGGTCACGCTGCTCGACAGCGTGCACTTCCGCCGTGCGCTGCCGTCCACCGACGCCCAGGCCGCCGGCAAGGTGTTCTACGACACCCGCACCGAGAGCCTGCTCGACCTGGTGCTGGCGCGGCCGATCGGCATGCGCGAGACCACCTACTCGGCGCCGCTGGCCTACTTGGCCATCACCAAGCAAAGCGTGGAACGCAATGGCCAGACGGTGCGCGAACTGCCGCGCCTGATCCACGGTGGCGCCCACCTGACCAACCCCGCCACGCAATGGGAAGCCGACCTGTGGCAACGCGGCAGCACCGGTGCCTTGGCTGGCCTGGGCCTGGCGCTGCTGGCCAGCCTGGGCGCGGCGGTCCTGATGCGCCGGGCGCATGGCGGCGTGGGCGCGGCCTGGCGGGCCATCGCCGCCGACCGCACCACCTACCCGGTGCGCGCGCTGCTGCTCACCGCCACCGTGGTGTGCATGCTGGGCGGCGCGGTGGTGGCGCTGGCCGGCCACTACCATGTCTTCGGCACCGACCGCACCGGCAACGACGTGCTGGTGCAGACGCTCAAGAGCATCCGCACCGCCTTCGTCATCGGCATGCTCAGCACGCTGGCCACGCTGCCGATCGCGGTGGTGCTGGGCATCCTGGCCGGCTGGTACCGCGGCTGGGTGGACGACGTGGTGCAGTACGTCTACACCACCTTGTCCAGCGTGCCCAACGTGCTGCTGATCGCCGCCTGCGTGCTGATGGTGCAGGTGGCGCTGGACAAGCACCCCGAGTGGTTCGAGACCGGCGCCGAACGGGCCGACCTGAAGGTCTTCCTGCTGTGCGTGATCCTGGGCGTGACCGGCTGGGCCACGCTGTGCCGCCTGGTGCGCGCCGAGACGCTGAAGCTGCGCGAGCTGGAATTCGTGCAGGCCGCCACCGCCTTCGGCGTGCCGCCGGCGCGCATCATGGCCCGCCACATCCTGCCCAACGTGATGCACCTGGTGCTGATCACCACGGTGCTGAACTTCAGTGACCTGATCCTCTACGAGGCGGTGCTCACCTACGTGGGCGTGGGTGTCGACCCCAGCACCAGCAGCTTCGGCGGCATGATCAACCTGGCCCGCAGCGAGATGAGCCGCGACCCGGTGGTGTGGTGGAGCTTTGCCGCGGCCTTCGCTTTCATGGTGGCGCTGGTGCTGGCGGCCAACCTGTTTGCCGATGGCGTGCGCGATGCGTTCGACCCGCGGTCGCGTGCCATGCGCCCGCGCATCCTCGGTCGCAAGCCTGCTGCCAAGGTCTGAACGCCATGCTCGCCATCGACCAACTGCAAGTGGAACTGGATGCCGAAGCCGGCATCGTGCGCGCCATCGACGGCCTGGCCCTGGCCATCCGGCGCGGCGAGACCTTTGCCCTGGTGGGCGAATCGGGCTGCGGCAAGAGCATGACGGCGCTGGCCCTGATGCGCCTGCTGCCCGACAGCGGCGCGGTGACGGGCGGTGACATCACGCTGGACGGCGATGATCTGCTGGGCATGCCCGAATCGGCCATGCGCGCAGTGCGCGGCGGGCGCATCGGCATGATCTTCCAGGAGCCCGGCACCAGCCTGAACCCGGTGCTCACCGTCGGCCAGCAGATGCGCGAGACCATCGAGACGCACACCGCCCTGCGCGGCGATGCGGCCCGTGCCAAGGCCATCGACTGGCTGCGCCGCGTGGGCATCCCCGAGCCCGAGCGCCGCTTCAACGACTACCCCTTCCGCATGAGCGGTGGCCAGAAGCAGCGCGTGATGATCGCGATGACGCTGGCCGCCGAGCCTGACTATCTGGTGGCCGACGAGCCCACCACCGCACTCGACGTCACCATCCAGAAGCAGATCCTCGACCTGCTGCGCGATCTGCAGCGCGAGCAGGGCCTGGGCCTGATGCTGATCACCCATGACCTGGCGGTGGTGGCCGGCATGGCCCAGCATGTGGCGCTGATGTACGCCGGCCAGATCATCGAGGTGGCGCCGGCGGCACAGTTCTTCGCCAGCCCGCGCCATCCCTATGCCCAGGCCCTGCTGCGCGCGTTGCCCGACAGCGTCCGCCGCGGCCAGGCGCTGGCGGCGATTGCCGGCACCGTGCCGCCGCTGACGCAAGACTTCACCGGTTGCCGTTTTGCCCCGCGCTGCAGCTTTGCCCAGGCGGCCTGCCACAGCCAGCAGCCCGCACTGGTGGGCACGGCCGGCGACCAGGTGCGCTGCCTGCTGCTGCAGCCCGGCGGGCCGGGTCTGGTGGCGCCGGCTGCCGCAGCCGGGGCGGTGGCTGCGCAGGTTGCCACGCCGGCTGCCAGACCAGCGGCCACCAGCGTGCCACTGCTGCAGGTGACCGGCCTGAGCGTCAGTTTCCAGTTGCGCCAGGGCTTCCTGCAGAAGGCGCCGCCGCGCTTCGACGCCGTCAAGGGCGTGTCGTTCCAGGTGGCCGCCGGCCAGACGCTGGCGCTGGTGGGTGAATCGGGCTGTGGCAAGACCACCACCGGCAAGGCCATCGTGCAACTGCTGCGCGGCCAGGCGCTGATCGCCGGCCAGGCGTTGCTGCAGGGCCGCAACCTGTTTGAGCTGCAGGGGGCCGCGCTGCGCGAGTCCCGCCGCACGGTGCAAATCATCTTCCAGGACCCGTTCGCCAGCCTGAACCCGCGCATGCGGGTGGCCGAGATCCTGGACGAAGGCCTTGCCGCGCTGCAGCCCGACACCACGCCCGGTGATCGCCGCCAGCGCATCGAGGCCATTGCCGAGCAGGTGGGCCTGCGCCGCGAGGCGCTGCAGCGCTGGCCGCACGAGTTCTCGGGTGGCCAGCGCCAGCGCATCGCCATCGCCCGCGCGCTGGCCGTCAACCCGAAACTGATCGTCTGCGACGAACCCACGTCGGCACTGGACGTCAGCGTGCAGGCGCAGATCCTGAACCTGCTGCGCGACCTGCAGCGTGAGCTGGGCGTGAGCTACCTGTTCATCACCCACAACATCGCGGTGGTGGAGTACGTCGCCGACCATGTGGCGGTGATGCGCGCGGGCCGCATCGTCGAGCAGGGCGCCTGTGCTGATGTGCTGCAGCGGCCGGTGGATGACTACACGCGGGCGCTGCTGGCGGCGGTGCCCCGGCTGAATTGAATGGCCAGGTGCCTCGGGCCATCGCACTTGAATCATGATCATTCTTGACACCAACGTGTTGTCGGCGTCGATGCGGCGCGAGCCCGCGCCTGCCGTGTTGCGTTGGCTGGACCTGCAGCCGTCTCAATCTGTCTGGATCACCGCGATTGCCCTCTCTGAAAGCCGACTTGGACCGGCGCCGTTGCTGCCAGGGCAACGGCGGGACAACTTGGCGCAGGCCTTTGACCAGTTGTTGACGACCGACCTCGAGAACCGTGTGCTGCCCTTCGATGCAGAAGCTGCCGCGCCCTGCTGCGTGAGTTGCAGCGTGAGCCGGGCGTCAGCGACCTGTTCATCACCCACAACACCGCGGTGGTGGAGTACGTCGCCGACCAAGTGGCGGTGATGCGCGCAGGGCGCATCGTCGAACAGGGCGCCTGCGCCGACGTGCTGCAGCGGCCGGTGGACGACGACACGCGCACACAGCTGGCGGCCGTGCCGCACCTGTGAAGCGCCTGAATTGGCCGCGAGGTCACCACGCCGCGGTCAGGCGGCCGGCAGGCGGTCGCACCAACGCTGGTACGCGTGGAGCATCGCCTGCGCGGCGTCAATTGCGGCCAGGACTGCGGCGTGCCGCAGTTCCGGTTGATCCGGGTACTCGTGGGCGAGCCGGTTGCGGACGTCGCGCCATTGCAACCAGGTGTCGACATCCAGCAGGCCAAGCTTCTCTAGCCTGTCCAGCCGGTCTCGCATGGGCCAGTCTTCATGTGGCTCGCGCAGCCAACCCAGCGTGGCTGGCACCAGCCGCTCGCCCATCGCATCCTGCAGCTTGGTGAACCGGTAGAGGATCTGGTCGGTCAGCCGGCGCAGGGCCGAATCTTGATCGAGCGCCGCGATGTCAGGCACAGGCAGGCCATGCCAATCTGCCAATGCCTCCTCCAGCGCCGCGCGGTGGCGATCACATTCCCAACGTGCGGCGGACAGGCGCGCAGACTCAACAACGGCCGTCATGTGCGCACCACTTCCACCGCCTGACGGCGCGCTTCAGAAACGATCAATCGTTCATCAGCCATGCCAAGAGCGGCCAGCACGATGTCGATGCGGCGTTCGCCCATCGTCCGGTACAGGCGTGCAGCTAGTCGGGTGCGCAGGGCAACCTGTTCAACGGGGGGCAGCGCCATGTTGGGCTCGATCAGCAGGTCGATATCGCCGCCACGCCGGTTGTCGTCGACGCGAGAGCCGAACAACGACACCTTTGCGCCCGGGGGAAGGGTCTCCCGGGCCGCTTGTGCGATCGCAGTTCTCTCGGCCGTTGTCAAGCGCATGGGTCAATTCTATCGAGAGGACGTCATTCGAACCGCGGTCGGCGACCAGGCCATGGCCAAGCTGTGTCGCCAAGTGACGGCGTGCCGAGCGCCGCCACCGGTGGGTGTGTCGGGCTGCGGCGAGATCACCACCGGCATGGCCATCGTGCAGCTGCTGCGCGGCCAGGCGCAGATCGAAGGCCAGGCGCTTCTGAAAGGCAGCAACCTGTTCGACCTGGCGGGGGCCGCACTGCGTGAAGCCCGCCACACGGTGCAGATTACCTTCCAGGACCCGTTTGCCAGCTTGAACCCGCGCATGCGCGTGGCCGAGATCCTGGACGAAGGCCTGGCCGCGCTGCAGCCCGACACCACGCCCGGTGACCGCCGCCAGCGCATCGCCATCGCCCGCGCGCTGGCCGTCAACCCCAAGCTCATCGTCTGCGACGAACCCACGTCGGCACTGGACGTCAGCGTGCAGGCGCAGATCCTGAACCTGCTGCGCGACCTGCAGCGTGAGCTGGGCGTGAGCTACCTGTTCATCACCCACAACATCGCAGTGGTGGAGTACGTCGCCGACCATGTGGCGGTGATGCGCGCGGGCCGCATCGTCGAGCAGGGCGCCTGTGCTGATGTGCTGCAGCGGCCGGTGGATGACTACACGCGCAACCTGCTGGCGGCGGTGCCCAGGCTCTAGCCGTTGACAGCGGCGCTGAGCAACCAGCCCGCCGCGATGTTGCACCGATTGATATCATGATATTTTTCAAGGGACGATCATGGGTCAATTCACCGTTCGCAACATCGAAGATGAGGTCAAGGATCGGCTGAAACGGCGCGCAGCGTCCCATGGCGTCAGCATGGAGGCCGAGGTTCGGCAAATCCTGCGCAACGCGGTCAAGGATGACGATCTGGCTGCCGGTATGGGGCTGGGCACCCGGATCGCCGCCCGGTTTGCGGGGGACGGTCTGAACGAGCCCCTGCCTGAGTTGAAGGGCCAAGGACCCCAGGCCATCACACTCGCGGCATGATCATTCTTGACACCAACGTGTTGTCGGAGCTGATGCGGCGCCAGCCCGCGCCTGCCGTGCTGCGTTGGCTGGACCTGCAGCCGTCCCAGTCGGTCTGGATCACCACCATCACCCTGTTTGAAAGCCGACTTGGACTGGCGCTGTTGCCGCCAGGGCAACGGCGGGAGAGCTTGGCGCAGGCCTTTGATCAGTTGTTGGCGATCGACCTTGAGAACCGTGTTCTGCCGTTCGACGCAGAGGCTGCGGCACAAGCCGCGCTGCTGGCGGCCGACCGGCAACGCAACGGTCGTCCGGTGGACATCCGCGACACTCAAATTGCCGGCATTGCTCAGGCGCGACGTGCCACGCTGGCGACGCGGAACCTGCGGCACTTTGAAGGGCTGACTGTGGCGGTGGTCGATCCCTGGGTCTGAGCGCGAACGCTGCCCGGGGCGCCGAGGCGAGGCGAGCCGGGCTGCGGCATGACCACCAGCGGCCCGGCCACCTTGAAATTGTTGCGTGGTCGGGCCCAGATCAGTGGCCGGCCGTTATTGAATGGCAGCAGTCAGTTCGACCTGGATTGGGCCGCGCTGCGCAACGTCCGCCGCACGGTGCAGATCATCTTCCAGGATCCGTTCGCCAGCTTGAACCCGCGCATGCGCGTGGCCGAGATCCTGGCCGAAGGCCTGGCCGCGCTGCAGCCCGACACCACGCCCGGTGACCGCCGCCAGCGCATCGCCATCGCCCGCGCGCTGGCCGTCAACCCGCGGCTGATCGTCTGCGACGAGCCCACGTCGGCGCTGGACGTCAGCGTCCAGGCGCAGATCCTGAACCTGCTGCGCGACCTGCAGCGCGAGCTGGGCGTCAGCTACCTGTCCATCACCCACAACATCGCAGTGGCGGAGTACATCGCCGACCATGTGGCGGTGATGCGCACGGGCAGCATCGTCGAGCAGAGCGCATGCGCCGATGTGTTGCGGAGGCCGGTCGACGACTACACGCGCACGCTGCTGGCTGCGGTGCCGAGGTTGTAGCCACTGGCGGCGACGTAAGCCAGCCGCCCTCCCCGCTTTGTTGCGTCGATTGAAATCGCCCTGAATCCATGTCGCCGACACCCGCCTGAACGAGGTTGCTTTTTCCAACTGAATGACAAATCCGATTGCCCTTGATGGGTCGGCGGTTGCTGACTTGGTACTTGTTGCAAACAACCAACGAATTGCCTGATTCGTTCTAGGCAACGCCCCCTAATGCTGCTCGGCGGGAGCTCGTTTCAGTTCCAGCCAAAGTCCCGTAACTTGATGTTTTATATAGATTTTTTGGCAAACCGTGGTGTGCGGCGAGACTGTGAATTGGCATGCTTCCCATGTCGGACAAGGCGGCAAGGGTTTCCCTAGAACAGGGCACGATACGAAGCCGCAGACAATGATTTACGAGTTGCTCGCTTTCGGTCACCGGCGCTTCACAAAGCTGCAGGGTGGGCTGTGGCGGGCCCATTGGTCCCACGACCCAATTTTTGGAGCATCACAGTGACCCACAGCAGATCCACATCGCGTCCTTGGCAACGGCACGCCATTGCCATCGCAACGAGTACGTTCGTCTTGGCGTTGTCAGGCTTGCAAGGCGCCAACGCACAGTCAAACATCACTGGCACCGTCTACGGATCAGTCCAGCCGGGCGGTGGGGTAACGATCTTGGTGGAAAACACCGCCACAGGCCTCAAGCGCACAGTCACGCCCGATTCGACTGGGCGCTTTTCAGCTTCCTCGTTGCCGCCGGGGACCTACCGCGCCACGCAGTTGCGCAACGGGCAGGCTGTTGGCGCAGCCAGCATGGTTGAGGTGCTGTTGGGGCAAGGGTCCGAGGTGGTATTCGGCGGAACCCAGGTGGTCACAGTGACCGGTGCGTCGCGTCGTCTGGACATGTCGGCTGTTTCCAATGGTGCAATCTTCACCGCCAAGCAGCTTGATGCGCTGCCAATTGCACAGAATTTGGACGCGATCATCCAGTTGGCGCCAAACACCACGAAGGCGGACCCGCGCTATTCGGGTGGCGCTTCCATCGGTGGTGGCGCACCGTCGGAGAACTCTTACTACATTAATGGTTTCCCCGTTACCAACGCGCTGAACCAGTTGGGATCCATCGAGCTGCCGTTCAACTCAATAGCGCAGGCCAACGTCGCGTCTGGTGGTTTTGGGGCTGAGTTCGGCCGCTCAGTCGGTGGTGTGATCAGCTTGGTCACCAAGAGCGGCGGCAACAAGTGGGAAGCCGGCGTCAGCGCCAGCACGAGCCCAAAATCGCTGCGCTCGGACTACGACAACATTTACCTGACCGACGGCACGCTGTTCGTGAACAACGCGGATAGGAAGCGCAGCGAATCGCAAATTGGCGCCTATGTTGGTGGCCCTATCCTTGAAGACAAATTGTTTGTCTTTGCAGCCGTTGAGCAGCTGAAAAATACTGTTGAACGGCAGTCTCAGCTGGGTGATCAGTTCGTCAATGGGTTCCTTGACAATGGTTGGGCGGTTCGCAAGAACACCAATGACCGCTACCTGCTGAAGTTCGACTGGAATCTTACCCGCAACCACTTGCTGGAGTTCACCTCGCTGGGCGACGAGTACACCCAGAACGAGACGGTTTCTGGCTACAACCTGCTGACAGGTGTGCGTGACGGCATCACGGCGGCCAAGGCCAAGTTTGTCAATCAGTCCGACCACACCGATGGTGTGGGCGGCAAGGCCAATATCCTGAAGTACACCGGTTTTCTGACGGATGACTTGACACTCAGCGCGTTGGTAGGCCGCAGCCAGTCGCCTCACTCGAACAGTTACGACGGCGTTGATGTTTACTCGCAGGTGCGGCAGGTTCGTGCCGACACGGCCAACCGTTACCCTGGATTCACTTACAACAACCCTTACCCGTTTGCGCCCGGCACATTGGTGCTAGCGCCTGGATCCAAGGACAAGGTGGATGCCTATCGTTTCGACTTGGAATACAAGCTGGGTAGCCATTTGTTGCGCGCGGGTATTGACAAGGTCAGCCTGCAATCGAAAAACGCAGGTGATGTATTGGCGGGGAATGGCCTTTATCGTTACTTCCGCACCACGAACGCTGCACTGAAACCCAATGGTGCAACAACTGCTGTGGGTGCTGGCGCCGGTGTGCTGACCCAGCCCAATGCAGCGGGCACAACGGCGGCCAACAGTACATATTACTACTATGGTTACGAACAGATCTTCGAGACGACAACAAATGCTGAGTCAAACCAGTCGGCCATCTATTTGGAAGACAAGTGGCAGGTCAACAAGCAGCTGACCGTCACGCCCGGAATACGGGTGGAAAAATACAGCAACGTTAACGGTGACGGCGAAAAGTTCCTGACCGTGAAAACGCAGTTGCACCCACGCCTGCAGTTCAGCTACGACGTCTTCAACGATGGTCGCACCAAGTTGTACGGCTCGGCTGGGCGCTATGGCGTGCAGATTCCGACCCACTTGGCTGTTCGCGGCGCGAGCCGGTCAACCTTCACCCGCCAGCCGTTTGTTTACACCGGTGTGGACGCTAATGGCGTTCCCATCGGGCGGGCCGATTTGGGCACACCATTCTCTAGCAACAATGAGTATGGCCAAGCCAAAGACGCCAAAACCGTGGCTGCACAAGACATCAAGCCGAACAGCCAGGATGAGCTGACGCTGGGCATTGAGCGCGCACTGAGTAACAAGCTCAACGTGGGTGTCAAGGCGACCTACCGGTCGCTGGTGGCCACCATCGATGACCTGTGCGACCCACGGCCGTTTCAAGCCTACGCGACCAGGAACAACATCGACACCACCAACTGGGCAGGGTTTGGTTGTGCGTCGTTCAACCCGGGCAAAGGCAACACGTTCTTGATCGACTTTGCGGGCAACGGCACCTACACTGCGGTCAACCTCACTGCTGCCGAGTTGGGTTTCCAGAAAGCCAAGCGAACCTACTTTGCGCTTGACTTCTTTGCCGAACACCCGTTCTCTGATGGGTGGTACGGCAAGGTCACCTACACCTACGCCAAGAACAAGGGCAACACCGAAGGGCAGACGCTCTCTGATGTGGCGCAAACCGACGTGGCTGCAACCCAAACCTGGGACCACCCTGAATTGATGGATGGTGCTTACGGCTACTTGCCCAATGACCGCCGGCACCAAATCAAGGCCTACGGGTACATGGCGGTCACGCCCCAAATCATCGTGGGTGCCAACGCACTGTTGGCATCTGGGCGACCCAAGAACTGCATTGGCAATTTTGCGGGCACGCCGTCGTTTGGTACCTCGCCTGCGGACTTCGACAGCGACTACAGTTACGGATCTTCCTATCGTTACTGCTCATTCGACGGGGTGACGTCAGTACCGACCCCCCGTGGCAATCAAGGAACCTTGCCTTGGGAATACCGCCTTGACATGAACCTGGCTTACCGGCCGGCCCAGGTCAAGGGGCTGCAGTTCAAGGTCGACGTGTTCAATCTGTTCAATCGTCAGTCAGCGCAAGCCATAGATGAAGTGCACGAAGATGCTGGTGACATTACGGCCGTGTTGCCGCGCTATGGCCGCATCATTCAGAACACGGCGCCGCGCTCGGTGAAGCTCACCGTCAGCTACGACCACAAGTTCTGATCCGACCGGATTGATCGTTGGTTGCAAGGCCTGCCGTGCGCTCACTGCAGGCCTTTTTCGTTGTAAACCCAGACTGCAATGTGCTGAACTTAACCTGTGTCATCCCTTGTGAGCGAAGCGAGCATGGGGCTTGATGTGGTTTTGCGGCTCATGCTAAGTCCCGAGAGGGACTTGGGCGCACTTGACAGCCCACATCAAAGAGTCGGCCCGGCGAAATTCAATTCACGCTGAGCAGACAGCGCATCATGGTCGTCGTCGTGCCCGGTGCCGTCCGCCGTCTCGACCCAACGACATGCGTGGCGGTGACGCGGGCAGTCCGGAACAGGGTTGAGGCCACGCCGACCAGCCAGAGCACCCAGAGCGCCATCGCCGACAAGGCGCAAAAAAGCCCCTTCAGGCCCAGGCGGGTGATGGCCCGCAACAACCAGCGGATGTTGTAGCCCGCCGCGCAGCCCAACGCATGCAGCGCATCGCCCACCGCCCCCTGCAGCCAGCAGCGGTCCATCCGATGGTCTGCCTTGGTGTGTCCGATCAGCGGCTCGATCGCCTGGCGCCGTTTCAGCAGGCGCTTGTCCTGATCGCTCAGCGACTTGTACTTGCCCCGGTGGATGATCTGAACGCCCGGGTTGTCGGCGTCCACCCCCCGGTAGCCCAGGTCGACGATGACCTGCTTGGGCGAACGCCCCTGGTCCTGCAGCAGGTTGGTGGTCTGCTCCAACTGCGCGCTCAGCACGTGCCCGTCGTACGGGTTACCAGGGAAACTGCGGGCACCGCCCATCAGTCCCTGCTTGTGCGTGACCACCAGGCGCCAGCCGGATCGCTCCGTCCAGCCGGATCACCTCGGCGTTGCGCAAGTCGTGCTCGATGATGTGCTGGACCAGCTTGACATCGTTGGCCGAGATGCCCGACCGAGATGGAAGTGATCCGGTGGCGGTCGGTGGATCCTGCGCCGCCTGGGGCATGGTGAACGACATCGGCGCGCAGAAGATGCCCGGGGCCATGGCCATGTGGCGGATGCCATTGCGCGGCAGGCTCCTTGGCGATGTGTCCGGCAAAGTTGCTGTCGTATCAGGTTCCTACATGCCCGCAGCGACCCGCGCTGCCATGGCCTCGGCCGCGCGCGTCAACAAGGGCACGGCGGCATGCGCCGTCTGCAATGCAAAAGCCAGTTCGGCCGGGTCGCGCACATACTCGTGAATCATGCGGTTGCGCAGTCTGCGGACTTCGGTCCAGTCTTCGACCGACACGATCCAGCCCAGCCGTTCCGCGCGGTTCAGGTTGTCGATGGCTGCAGCCACCGGTTCAGACAACCAATCCAGCAAGGCCGGCAGCAGTTTGTCGGCCAAGGTGTCCTGCAGGCGACCAAAGCGCGCCACGAACGCATCGGTGCGCTCTGCCAAATCGATGTCTGACGCCAGCGTGCCGGCCCGTTCTGGTGTCATCGAGACAGCAAACAGGCGCCCATCCGTGGTCTGGAGATGCCGGGCTTCCGCCAGCACAGTCTCGGCCAGGAATTGAAGCTTCGGGCTCACCGTCATCGTGCCACCTCTGCAACTCAGATCGGTATGCCGTCACGCCGTGCCGCATCCAGCACTGGCGAGGCCGGCGTGGTTGGGTCGGCGACCAAGATGTCGATCTTCTGCAGGCCCAGCTGCTGCTCGATGCGGGCGCCGATCTTCACACCCAAGTGCCAGCGTTCGGGTTGTGGGGCGGCCAGTTCCACCAGCAGATCAATGTCTCCGCCGCGCAGCTCTGGACGGGTGCGCGACCCGAACAGAAGCACACGCGCAGCAGGCCCTGCAACCTCGGCGGTGGCCCGCCTGATGACTTCACGCTGGCGATGGCTCAAACGCATCAAAGCAGTATAGAAGTCGGTGGCGCGTCGATGGCAGTCCCGCTGGCCAGCAGTATCCGCATCACTTCGGCGCCAGCCGGATCGCTCCGTCCAGCCGGATCACCTCGCCGTTGAGCATGTCGTTCTCGATGATGTGCTTGACCAGCTTGGCATAGTCGGCCGGGGTACCCAGCCGGCTGGGGAAGGGCACGCCGGCGGCCAGCGCGTCCTGCACCGCCTGCGGCATCGTGAACAGCATCGGTGTGCCGAAGATGCCCGGGGCGATGGTCATGTTGCGGATGCCGTTGCGCGCCAGGTCGCGGGCGATGGGCAGTGTCATGCCCACCACGCCGCCCTTGCTGGCGGCGTAGGCGGCCTGGCCGATCTGGCCGTCATACGCGGCCACGCTGGCGGTGCTGATCAGCACGCCACGCTCGCCGGTGGGCTCGGGCGTGTTGTTCACCATCGCCGCGGCGGCCAGACGGATCATGTTGAAGCTGCCCACCAGGTTGACCATGATGGTCTTGGTGTAGGTGGCCAGCGGGTGGGCGCCGTCCTTGCCCACCGTCTTCACCGCCGGCGCGATGCCGGCACAGTTCACCAGGCCGAACAGCGGGCCCAGTGCCACGGCGGCAGCCACCACGGCTTGGCCATCGGCCTCCTGGCTCACGTCGCAGCGCACGAACACGCCGCCCAGTTCGACCGCCAGGGCCTGGCCCTTGTCGACCTGCAGGTCGGCGATGACCACCTTGGCGCCTTCATGTGCCAGCATGCGGGCCGTGCCTTCGCCCAGTCCCGACGCGCCGCCGGTGACGATGAAGACCTTGTTGTTGCCGATGTCCATGGTGGGTGCTCCTTGTGGATGGGGATGCTCGGGGCGCCGCCGTGGGCCGGCATGCGCCGAAGGGGCGGGCTTTGTCGGCCCGAAGCTATACTTGACTTAGTTTACTCAACTCAACTCAACCAACTGCGCTGCCATGGACATCACCGTCAACATCCACGAGGCCAAGACCCACCTGTCGCGTTTGGTTGAACAGGCCGCCAAGGGCCAAGAGTTCGTCATTGCAAAGGCTGGCAAGCCGATGGTGCGGGTGGTGCCCATCACGGCGCCGTCGCCCACGCGTGTGCTCGGCTTTCTGGCTGGCCAGGGCAGCATCACCGCAGACCTGAAGACAGCATTTGCCGACGACATCGACTCCATGTTCAGTGCCGGGCAGTGAACGGTCGCTGGCATGTTGTTGCTTGACACCCATCTGTTGCTTTGGGCCGCCTTCGATCCAGACCGTCTGTCACCCAAGGCCAGACAGACTCTGCAGTCGCGGCAGACGCCGCTTGCCTTCAGCCTGGCCAGCTTCTGGGAGATCGCCATCAAGACATCGCTCGGGCGGCCTGGCTTTTCGGTCGACCCGGTGCTGCTGCACCGCACGTTGTTGGCCGAAGGATTCTCGGAACTGCCCATCCGTGCCGCGCATCTCGGCCGCGTGGCCACGCTGCCTTGGGTGCATCGCGACCCGTTTGATCGCCTGCTGGTGGCCCAGGCTGCCGAAGAGAAACTGACACTGCTGACCGTCGACGCCACCTTGCGGCGCTATGGCCGCTTCGTGCGGCACGTCTGAGGCCCGGCGCGTCAGCCCGCCAGCGCGGCCATCACCCGGGCGGTGATCTCGTCGACCGTGCCCAGGCCGGCGATGCGTGCATAACGCGGAGCCTGCGCGTCACCGGTCGCGGCCCAGCCGGCGTAGTAGTCCACCAGCGGGCGGGTCTGGGCCTGGTACACGTCCAGGCGCTTCTTCACCGTGGCCTCGCTGTCGTCGTCGCGCTGGATCAGGTCTTCACCGGTCACGTCGTCCTTGCCGGCCACCTTGGGCGGGTTGAACTTGACGTGGTAGCTGCGGCCCGACGGCTGGTGCACACG
This sequence comes from Burkholderiaceae bacterium, assembly GCA_017999135.1. Classification (GTDB taxonomy): domain Bacteria; phylum Pseudomonadota; class Gammaproteobacteria; order Burkholderiales; family Burkholderiaceae_C; genus Pseudaquabacterium. Next base: position 7,211 of record JAGOBT010000007.1, on the reverse strand, counting down.
CCGGCCGCTCATGCGCTCGATGATGGCGTCGTCGGGCACGTCGATCTCGAGCACCAGGTCGAGCTTGACGCCGGCGGCCTTCATCGCGTCGGCCTGGGGGATGGTGCGGGGGAAGCCGTCGAACAGGAAGCCATTGGCGCAATCCGGCTGGGCGATGCGTTCCTTCACCAGGCCAATGATGATCTCGTCGCTGACCAGGCCGCCGGCATCCATCACCTTCTTGGCGGCCAGGCCCATGGCGGTGCCGGCCTTGACGGCGGCGCGCAGCATGTCGCCGGTGGAGATCTGGGGGATGCCGTGCTTCTGGCAGATGAAGCTGGCTTGCGTGCCCTTGCCGGCGCCAGGCGCCCCCAACAGAATCAGTCTCATCCTTGCCTCGTCGTGTTGTGTGGATCTCGGGTCTGGCCGCCGCGGGGACAGCCCTGCACGACGTGTGACATCTTCATTTGAGCTTAGCACGCATGCCCTGCGTCAAGCTGACGCTTGGGTGCTGGCTGCAGGCAGCCCAAACCCCCATGACGCCCGGTGCGCGCCGCCATGGCCACACCTGCCGCAGCGGGCGCTCAGCCGGTGCTGAACAGGTCACGCACGCGGACCAGGTCTTCGGGCGTGTCGACACCCGGCCCGGGCCGTTCGGCGCTGACATGCACGGCAATGCGCTCGCCATGCCACAGCACCCGCAGCTGTTCCAGCGACTCCAGCGTTTCCAGCGGCGCCACTGGCAGGCGGGGAAAGCGCCGCAGGAAGCCGGCGCGATAGGCATACAGCCCCACATGCCGCAGTGGCGCCGGCGCGGTGGGCAGCTGCTGGATGCCGTGGGCGAAGCCGTCGCGCCACCAGCCGATCGGCGCGCGCGAGAAGTACAGCGCCCGGCCGTCGGCATCCAGCACCACCTTCACCACGTTGGGGTTGGTGAACTCGGCCACGTCGTCGATGGCATGCGCCACGGTGGACATCACGCAGTCGGGCCGCTGGCGCAGCAACTGCGCGCAGGCATCGACCATGGCCGGGGCGATCAGCGGCTCGTCGCCCTGCACATTGACGACCAGGTCGTCGCCGTCCAGGCCCAGTTGGCTGCAGGCCTCGGCCAGGCGGTCACTGCCGCTGGGGTGGTCGGCGCGCGTGAGCACGGCGGCCACGCCGTGCGCTTCACATGCGGCCACGATGGACGGTGCATCGCCCGCCACCACCACCCGCGCCGCACCACTGCGCGCCGCGGCCTGGGCCACCCGCACCACCATCGGCAGGCCGGCGATGTCGGCCAGCGGCTTGTCGGGCAGGCGGCTGCTGGCCAGCCGGGCCGGGATCAGGACGGTGAAGCCCATCGCCGGTTACAGCGGCGACGGTGCGGGCGCCGGAAAGTCTTCCAGCACCCGGGCCTCGGCCTCCAGCATCACCGGGATGCCGTCGCGGATGGGGAAGCCCAGCCGGTCGGCCGGGCATTGCAGCTCGTGCGGGCGGCCCTGCGCGTCGCGGGCCATCTGCAGCGGGCCCTTGCACAGCGGGCAGACCAGCAGGTCGATCAGGCGGTGGTCCAGGCTCATGGCGGTATCTTGAAGGAGGCGCACAGCGTGCGCAGGGCGCCGGCAAACGCCGGCTCGGGCAAGAAGTCTAGCCGGGCCACCCACACCTGGGTGCGGCCGGCCTGGGCGCCGGCGCCGGGCGGCAGCTTCACCGCGTCCTTCTCGGTCAGTACCAGCAAGGGGGTGTCGGCCGGCCAGGGCAGGGGCTGCAGTGGGTGGTGGTCGGCCAGCGGCAGGCGGGCGATGGCCAGGCCCTGCGCCTCCAGCATGCGGAAGAACGGCTCCGGCCGTGCCAGGCCGGCGGCGGCCAGCAGCGGCGTTCCGGTGGCCGTCTGTGCACGCAGGGCCGGCCAGCCGCCATCGGCCGGTAGTGGCTGGCCGGCCCACCAGTCGGCCAGCGGCTGCACGCCGGCCAGCCGGCGCGTTCCGGTGCAGCCGGGCAGGGCGGTGCTGGGCCGCGGCGCGTTGTACAGCACGGCCTGGTGCGGGCCCAGGTGCGGCGGCAGGCGCTCGCGCAACGGCCCGGCCGGCAGCAGCAGTCCGTTGCCGGCGCCGCGTTCGTCGAACACCAGCAAGGCCATGTCATGGTGCAGGCGGTGGTGCTGCAGGCCGTCGTCGGCCACCAGGATGTTCACCGCCGGGTGGGCCGCGCACAGGGCCTGGGCGGCGGCGGCGCGGTCGGCACCCACCACCACCGGTGCGCCGGTGCGCAGGTGGATCAGCAGCGGCTCGTCGCCCACGTCGGCTGCGGCTTGCTGGCGGGTGACGGCGCGCACCTCGGCACCCTGTCGGCCATGGCCGCGGGAGATGACACCGGGCGTCCAGCCCTGCTGGCGCAGCAGGTCGATCACGGCCATCACCGCCGGGGTCTTGCCGGCGCCGCCTGCCACCAGGTTGCCCACCACCAGCAGCGGCACCGGTGCGCGTTGCGCTTGCCGCCAGCCCAGGCGGTAGGGCGCGCGGTGCAGGGTGGACAGTGCGCCGTACAGCCACGACAGCGGCTGCAGCAGCCGTGCTGCCAGGCCAGGCTTGGGCCGTGCCCACTGGGCCAGCAGCTGCGCCGTCAGCCAGGCCGCGGGGCCGCCAGCGGGCATCGGCCGCTCAGCGCGCTGCCGCGTCGGCTGGCAGCTGGGTGGCGAAGGTCAGGCGCGGCAGGTTGGCACGCCGGGCCGCGTCCATCACGTTGACCACCGACTGGTGCGCCGCCAGCGCGTCGGCCGACACGATGACCACCGGCGACGCCGCCGGCGTGGCCGCGGCCGGCCCGGCAGCGCGGGAGAGGGCGGCGGTCAGCAGCTCGATGCTGCGGCCGTCCAGCGGCACGCGGTTGATGGCGTAGCGGCCGTCGGCGGCCACGCTGACCAGGATTTCGGCCGGCCGCTCGGCCAGCTTGTCGGCGTCGGCCGTGGGCAGGGTGATCTGCAGCTCGGAGTAGCGGCTGTAGGTGGTCGACAGCATCAGGAAGATCAGCACCACCAGCAGCACGTCGATGAACGGGATCAGGTTGATCTCGGGTGCTTCGCTGGCGCGGCGGCGGAAGTTCATGGGGCGCCAACCTGGCTAGCGTGCTGCCTGGGTGGCAGGCCGCACGGCAAAGCGCATCAGGTGCGGCACCATGCGCTCGGCGGCCAGTTCCATGGTCATCAGGTGGTCGTCGACCCGGCCGCGGAAGTAGCGGTAGAACATCAGGGCCGGGATGGCGATGATCAGGCCGAAGGCAGTGTTGTACAGCGCGATCGAGATGCCGTGCGCCAGCGCCGCCGGGTTGTTGGCGCCAGTGGGCGCCTGCGAGCCGAAGATCTCGATCATGCCCACCACGGTGCCCAGCAGGCCCAGCAGCGGTGCCGCGGCGGCGATGGTGCCCAGCGCGTTGAGATAGCGCTCCAGTTGCTGGGCGGCGGCGCGGCCGGCGGTCTCGAAGGTCTGGCGCAGCATGCGTTCGGTGGTGCGCGGTTCGACGATCATCGCCCGCAGGCCGCTGGCCAGCACGCCACCCAGCACCGAGTTGTCGGCCAGCTTGTTGACCACGTCCATCGCCGGCAGGCTGCTGCGGCTGACGGCCATCGCTTCATCCAGCAGGCTGGCCGGCGCCACCCGGCCGCCACGCAGGCTCATCAGGCGCTCGATGACCAGCGCCAGCCCCACCACGGAGCACAGGATCAGGGGCCAGATCGGCCAACCAGCGGCTTGTATGATCGACAGCAACAGGGGCCTCTCAGGCAGTGCTTGGCGGGGGCAGGGCGGCGGGGCCGCCTGCTGGCTGGGGCGATTATGGCCCGTGGTGCAGGCACCGCTGCAGGGCCGGCCCGCCATGCACGGACGCCATCCCGAAGAGTCCACCGCTTCTGTGGACAAGCTTGTGGGCAACTGCCCAGCCACCCGACAGAAACCACGCCAAGTCTGGCCCTGCTTTGGATTGCTGAAAATTGAGGCAGCATTTTTCTGATCAGAATCAAGCACTTGCATCACGGCTGCTGCGTTGCCGCTGTGCGGTGCGCGCAGCCGCTGACGCCCGCCGCGCCTGTGGAGTTCCATTGCCGCAGCAGACGCGCCGGCACCAGGCCGCGGGCTGCTGATGGCCTGGCCCGACACCACCACCAGCCCTGCGCCGGCCCGTGCCTGGAGCGTGGCCGCGCTGCTGCTGGCGGTGGCCGATGCGCTGGCCGCACGGCTGGGCGCTGTCACCGTGCGTGGCGAGATCTCGGGCTTCACCCGCGCGGCCAGCGGCCACTGCTACTTCAGCCTGAAGGACAGCGACGGCCAGCAGGCGCTGCTGCGCTGCGCCATGTTCCGCCGCGCGGCGGGCCTGCTGGACTTCCGGCCCGCCGACGGCCAGCAGGTGGAACTGCGCGGCCGCATCACGGTGTACGAATCGCGCGGCGAACTGCAATGCGTGGTCGAGCATCTGCAGCGCCTGGGTGACGGCTCGCTGTACGAACTGTTCCTGAAGCTCAAGGCGCGGCTCGCGGCCGCTGGCCTGTTCGATGCGCAGCGCAAGCGGCCGCTGCCGGCGCACCCGCGCACGGTGGGCGTGGTCACGTCGCTGGGCGCGGCGGCCCTGCATGACGTGCTGACCGCCATCGTCCGGCGCGCGCCGCAGGTGCAGGTGGTGGTCTACCCGTGCCTGGTGCAGGGGCCCGAGGCACCGGCGCAGATCGTGCGGGCCATCGACCAGGCCAATGCCCGGCAGGAGGTGGATGTGCTGTTGGTCTGCCGCGGTGGTGGCTCGCTGGAAGACCTGTGGGCCTTCAACGACGAGGCCGTGGTGCGGGCAGTGGCCGGCAGCGCGCTGCCGGTGGTGTGCGGCGTGGGCCATGAGACCGACACCTGCCTGGCCGAGCTGGCGGCCGACCTGCGGGCGCCCACGCCCACCGCCGCGGCCGAGTTGGCGGTGCCGCTGCGCAGCGACGCCCTGGCCCGCCTGCAGGCGCTGGCGCTGGCACTGCAGCGGGCGGTGGGCCGCCGGCTCGACCAGCAGGCCCAGCGGCTGGACCGGCTGGCGCTGCAGATCGGCCGGCCAGCGCGGCTGCTGGACCAGCAGGCTGCGCGGCTCGACCGGCTGCGCGCGCGCCAGCAGCAGGCGCTGGTGCAGGCACTGGCCCAGCGCCAGCGTCGGCTGGACGACCTGGCCCAGCGCCTGCGCGCGGCGCTGCGCCAGCAGGTGCATGGCCAGGGCGAGCAGCTGGCCCGGCTGGCGCTGCGGCTGGCCGCCAACGACCCGCAGCAGGTGCTGTCACGCGGTTATGCCTGGCTGGCCGACGGCGAGGGCCGGCCGGTCACCCGCGCCGCGGGCCTGGCCGTGGGCAGCACGCTGGCGGCGCAGTGGGCCGACGGCCGTGCCGCCGTGCAGGTGCTGAGCGTGCAGGTGCCCGGCGACGCGGTCGCGGCACCCCCGAAGCCACGCGCCGCCCGCAAGCGCAAGCCAAGCCCCTGACACGCGGTGGACACAGGTGCGCTGCCTACAATGCGGGGCTGCATGAATCTCGCAACCCAGGCGCCATGGATGTTCCCGGCGCCGCCTCCGCAAGGATGCCTTCCATGAGCTACACCCTGCCTGCCCTGCCGTACGCCACCAATGCCCTGGCACCGCACATCTCGCCCGAGACGTTTGAATTCCACTACGGCAAGCACCACCAGGCCTATGTCACCAACCTGAACAACCTGGTCGGCGGCACCGAGTTCGCCGGCCTGGCGCTGGAAGACGTGGTCAAGAAGTCGTCGGGCCCCATCTTCAACAACGCTGCCCAGGTGTGGAACCACACCTTCTTCTGGAACAGCATGAAGCCCGCTGGCGGTGGCGAGCCCACCGGCGCGCTGGCTGCGGCCATCAACGCCAAGTGGGGCAGCTACGCCGCCTTCAAGGAAGCCTTCACCAAGAGCGCCGTGGGCAACTTCGGCTCGGGCTGGACCTGGCTGGTCAAGAAGGCCGACGGCAGCGTGGACATCGTCAACACCAGCAACGCCGCCACCCCGCTGACCGGCGCCGACAAACCACTGCTGACGATCGACGTGTGGGAGCACGCCTACTACATCGACTACCGCAACGCCCGCCCGAAGTTCGTCGAGACCTTCCTCACCTCGCTGGTGAACTGGGACTTCGCGGCCGCCAACTTCGCCTGATTCCCTTCAGGCGGCGCCCATGACAAGGGCCGGACGGCATGGCCGTCCGGCCCTTGTTGCGTCTGGAGCCCTATGGGCCCGCAGCCCGTGCCTGGTCAGGGCTTGAATGGTGGCCCGGCCAACTTGAAGCCGGGCTTGATGCCACGTTTGGCGAACCAGCCCTGGTTCATTTCCAGCACCAGCCGCACCGGCTTGGCCGAGCAGTGCGACGCCTCGTCGAACGGCTTCATGTCGGCCAGGTTCACGATGGTGCCGTCGTCGGCCAGGAAGGCGATGGTCAGCGGCGTGGGCGTGTTCTTCATCCAGAAGCACTGCGGCGACGGCGCGTCGAAGACGAACAGCATCCCTTCGTGGGTGCCGAGATCGCGCCGGAACATCAGCCCCTTCTGCCGTTGCTCGGGCGTGATCGCCACCTCGGCGCGGATGTTGTGCATGCCGGCCGTCAGCGTGATGGCCTGCAGCCGCTGCGGTTGACCTGCATCGCCCTGGGCGCTGGCAGGGCCGTTGGCGACAAGGCAGGAGGAGAGGAGCACACTGGCGGTCAGGGCCTTGACATAGATCATGTTGGGCTTTCGGGTCAACCACTAGATTAGCGCAGCCCGGCAAGCGCCCCTGGCATGCCCGGGCGCCACGCACCGTTTCACCGATTTCATCATGCCGCTCCCCACCGCCGCTGCGCCCGTGCTGCCATCACCAGGCCCGGGGCCGGCCGTGGCCGATGTGCTGGCGGTGCTGGACGATCCGGTCGAGCAGCGGCGCTTCACCCGCTTCCAGACCGATGCGGCGGGGCAATCGGTGGCCGATTCGTCGCTGCGCATCAGCGGCATGCATTGCGCGGCCTGCGCCGGCTTGATCGAGGCGGCCGTGGGCCGCGTGGGTGGCGTGCTGGAAGCCACCGTCAGCGCATCGGGCGAGCGGGCGCGGGTGCGCTGGCTGCCCGGGCGCACCCGGCTCACCGACATCGTGCAGGCCATCCGCGCTGCCGGCTACGGCGCCACGCCCGACACCGCACTCGACGCCCGCGAAGCCCGCAAGCTGGAACACCGCCAGGCGGTGTGGCGGCTGTTC
>JAGOBT010000233.1 GCA_017999135.1 Burkholderiaceae bacterium | reverse complement strand
GCCAGCGCCTCGGCAAAGCCGGGCAGGCTGTGCGCGCGGCCCTCGATCAGCGCCACCCACTGGTCGAGCTGGTCGGCCTGGCCACGCAGGCGCAGCGCGGCGGGGTCGCCTTCGGTCTGCCAGGGGCCGTCGGCCTGGCGGCGCTGCAGGCCGAACCAGTCGCGCAGTTCCACCGCGCCGGTGCTGCCCTGCAGCAGGAAGCGGTTGAAATCGTCCACCGCACCGGCCACCGCGCCCGTCACCGCGGCCTGCACCTGCACCGGCACGCCACCGGCCTGCAACCGTGCCGACAAGCCCCGCTCGGCGTGGCGGCCATCGGCGGGGTAGTCGGGCGCCGATTGCAAGACCTGCGCCGTGCCCAGCACCCGCTGCAGCACAAAGATGAAGTGCGACAGCACCTCGCGTGTGAAACCGCCCTCGGCGCGTTCGGCCAGCCAGGCGCCGGCAGCGGCCTGCCAGGGCCGAGGCCAGGCGGCAAAGGCCAGCTCGATCTGCACCGCCTGCGGCGTGCCGATGCCACCCTCGGCTGCCGCCTGCAGCGCGGCCAGGCCGGGTGACGACGCCAGCGAGAAGTTCACCGCGGCACGCTGGCCTTCGGTGTCGATGCGGGCGATGGTGCGGCGCGCGGCGTCGAAGTCCACCGTCAGCGGCTTCTCGCAGAACACCGCCAGCCCGGCGTCGAAGGCCCGGTTCGACAGCGCCATGTGCGGCGCCGGCGGCGTGGCGATGTACAGCGTGTGCAGGCCGGGGGCGGTGATCAGCGCCTCGGCGTTGTTGGCCGGCTGCAGGCCGGGGTAGGCCGCCAGCGTGCGCGCCAGCGCGGCGGGGTCGGCGTCCCACACCCGGGTGGCACGCAGACGTGGATGCTGCGCCAGTCTCGCCAGCATGCGCTGGCCCATGACGCCCAGGCCGATGAGTCCGACATTCAGTTGTTCAGGCATGCGGGTCCGAAGCGGTGGCAGAAGCCGTCAGTCTAGAGGGCGCCGGCGCAGCCCAAAAAAAAGAAGGGCAGGTGCCGAAGCACCTGCCCTGCAGGGCGGAAGCCTGAAGAATTACTTCTTGGCTTCTTCCTTCTTCGCGGCCGGCTTGGCGTCCTTCTTGGCGGCGCTGGCGGCAGCGGCGGGGGCGCTGGCGGCCTTGTCCTTCATCGGGGCGCCACCGGCGTGCGAGGCGGCTTGGGCGCCAAAGGCGAAGGCGGTCAGGATCAGGGCGCTGAAGAGCTTGGTCATGTTGTGAATCTCTTGGATGGAAAAGTGCTTTGGAATCCAGCGCCCGGATCACCCGGGCACGTTGGACGGTGGCGTGGCCTCCGGAAGCATTCCACCGTCAGCGCACCTGAGCACAACGCCTGTGCCGGCAATCGGTTGACAAGACCTGGCCCGAACGGTCCGCTGCACCATCGCCGATAACATGCGGTTGTGTCCCGTTCCCTTGTCGCGCTGCTGGCGCTGCCCCTTGCCCTGCTGTGCGCCTGGCCGGCCCGAGCGGCGCCGTTCGTGCCCGCCGACGACAGCCAGGTGCTGGCCACCGTGCCGGCCCGCGCCACCGACCCCCGCGCCCGCGAACTGCTGGCCCTGCGCCAGGCCTGGCAGCGCACGCCGCAGAACCTGGGCACCGCCGTGGCCTTTGCCCGCCGCTGCTTCGACGCCGTGGCCGCCGAGGGCGACCCGCGCTTCGTCGGCCATGCCCAGGCCGCGCTGGCACCCTGGTTCAACCTGCCTGACCCACCAGCGGCGGTGCGGGTGCTGCGCGCGCAGATCTTGCAGTTCGACCACCAGTTCACCCCCGCGCTGGCCGACCTGGACGCGGTGCTGCGCCAGCAACCCGACAACGGTGATGCCTGGGCCTGGCGCACCGCCATCCTGATGGTGCAGGCCGACTATGCCGCCGCCCGACGCAGCTGCGACGGCCTGGCCGCCCAGGCCACGCCGCTGATCGGCGCGGCCTGCCGGGCGCAGGTGGACGCCGCCACCGGCCAGGCCGCCGCCGCGGCCAGCGCGCTGCGCACCGCGCTGGCCCAGCAGCCCGATGCCAGTGCCGAAGCGCGCCTGTGGGCGCTGACCCGCCTGGCCGAGACCGAGGAGCGGCGCGGCGCCTTCCCGGCGGCCGAGGCCGCCTTCCGCAGCGCGCTGGCCCTGGGCCTGCCCGATGTGTACCTGCAGGCGGCCTATGCCGACTTCCTGCTCGACCGCGGCCGCCCGGCCGAGGTGCTGGCCCTGCTGAAGGACCGCGGCCGGGCCGACGTGCTGCTGCTGCGCCTGGCGCTGGCCGCCAAGGCCGCGGGCGATGCCAGCGCGGCGGCGCATGCCCAGGCGCTGGCCGCGCGCTTTGCCGCCGCCGCCCAGCGCGGCGATGCCAGCCACCGCAAGGAAGAGGCCCGCTTCGCCCTGGGCGTGCAGGGCGACGCCGCCCGTGCGCTGCCGCTGGCGCAGCAGAACTTCGCGGTGCAGAAGGAGCCGGCCGATGCCCGCATCCTGCTGGAGGCGGCGCTGGCCGCACGCCAGCCGGCCGCCGCCCAGCCGGCGCTGGACTGGATGGCTGCCTCGGGCATCGAGAGCGTGGCGCTGCAGCCGCTGGCGGCCGCATTGAAGGCCCTGCGATGAGTCGCCGCGCAGCCTGGCGCTGGCTGGTCACGATGTGGCTGCTGCTGGCCGCGGGCGTGGCGATCGCCCACAAGCCGTCCGACAGCTACCTGACCCTGGCCGCCGACGGTGCGGTGCTGACCGGCCGCTGGGACATCGCCCTGCGCGACCTGGACCTGGCGCTGGGGCTGGACGCCGACGGCGACGGCCGCATCACCTGGGGCGAGGTGCGCAGCCGCCATGCCGACATCGCCAGCCTGGCCCAGGCCCACCTGGTGCTGCGCGCCGACGGCCAGCCCTGTGCGCTGGCGGTGGGCCCGCAGCAGGTGGACGAGCACACCGACGGCGCCTACAGCGTGCTGCCGCTCACCGCCACCTGCCCCCGCGCGCCGGCCGTGCTGGACATCGGCTACACCCTGTTCGCCGACCTGGACCCGCAGCACCGTGGCCTGCTCAGCCTGGCGGCCAATGGCGCCACCCGGTCTGCCATCCTGGGCCCGCAGGCGCCGCAGCAGGCCTTTGCGCTGGCCGAGGTGAGCCGCTGGCGCCAGTTCGTCGACTACTTCGCCGACGGCGTGTGGCACATCTGGATCGGCTTCGACCACATCCTGTTCCTGCTGTCGCTGCTGCTGCCGGCGGTGGGCACCTGGGCCGCCGGGGCCGGCACCCGCGCGGCATGGCAGCCGGTGCCGCGGCTGCGTTTGGCGGTGTGGGAGGTGCTGCGCATCGTCACCGCCTTCACCGTGGCGCACTCGATCACGCTGTCGCTGGCCACGCTGGGCTGGGTGGACCTGCCGTCGCGCCTGGTGGAGGCCACCATCGCCGCCAGCGTGGTGCTGGCGGCGCTGAACAACGTGTGGCCGTTCTTCCAGGGCCGGCGCTGGATGGTGGCCTTCGGCTTCGGGCTGATCCACGGCTTCGGCTTTGCCAGCGTGCTGGCCGACCTGGGCCTGCCGCGCGACGCGCTGCTGCTCGCGCTGGTGGGCTTCAACCTGGGCGTGGAAGCCGGTCAGCTGGCCATCGTGGCGGCCTTCCTGCCCGTGGCCTATGCGCTGCGCCGGAGCGTGTTCTACCGCCGCGTGGTGCTGTGGGGCGGGTCGCTGGCGATCGCCGCGATCGCCGCCGCCTGGTTCGTCGAGCGGGCGCTCGATCTGGAATTCATGCCGTTCTGAGCTTCAGTGGCGCGCCACCAGGCCGATAACGGGGTTTGCGCCCGAGGATCGGTCGGGTGCGGGCATCCCCATGCAGGGGTTCGACGAGGACAGTTTGGCCGATCTCACCCATCAACTGCAGATCCAGCCGCGCTTTGGCGCCCGCAGCCGCGCGCTGGTGGTCGACACGCACGCCACGGCCCGCAGCATGCTGGCATCGCAGCTGCGCGGCTTGGGCGTGGCCCAGGTGCTGCACAGCGCCACCGCGCACGATGCGCGCCAGCACCTGGCCAACCTGGGGGTCGACGTGCTGCTGGTCGAGTACCAGCTCGACAACGCGATCCAGGGCCAGACGCTGATCGACGAACTGCGCCGCGACGGCCTGCTGCCGCTGCGCACCGTGGTGGTGATGCTGTCCACCCAGGCGTCCTACCAGGTGGTGGCGCAGGTGGCCGAATCGGCGCTGGACGGCTTCATCATCAAGCCCTACACCGCAGGCAAGCTGGAAGACCGGCTGATCGCCGCCTTCCAGCGCAAGGACGCGCTGCGCGAGGTGTACGACGCCATCGAGAACGACGACCATGCCCAGGCGCTGGCGCTGTGCGACAAGCGCTACCAGCAGCGTGGCCCGTACTGGACGCACGCCGCCCGCCTGGGCGCCGAGCTGGCGCTGCGGCTGGAGCAACTGCCGCTGGCCAGCGCGATGTACGCCGCCGTGCTGGCCGACAAGGCCGTGCCCTGGGCCAAGCTGGGCCTGGCCCGGGTGCTGCAGGCCGACGGCCAGGCCGCTGCCGCGGTGTCCACCATCCGCAACCTGCTCGACGACGAGCCGAAGTACGCCGACGCCTACGACGTGATGGGCCGCATCCATGCCGAGCAGGGCGACCTGGCAGGCGCCATCGCGGCCTACCGCCAGGCGGTGGAGATCACGCCGTTCTCGGTGGCGCGGGCGCAGAAGTACGGCATCCTGGCCTGGTACGCCGCCGAGCCTGACGTGGCCCATGCCGCGCTGGAGCATGCCGCCAGCATCGGCGGCGATTCACCGCAGTTCGACCACCAGACCCTGCTGCTGCTGGCGATGGCGCGCTTCCAGCGCGGCGACGCCGCCGGCCTGCGCCAATGCCAGAAGCAGCTCGACGGCGTGCTGAGCCGCCAGACCCGCGGGCCCGACGGCGATGCGGCGGCCGACAACCGGCTCGACCGGCTGCGCCGGCTGGGCCGCATGACCCAGGCCCTGGTGGCCGTGCAGGCGCACGACCGGCTGGGCCTGCAGGCCTGCCTGGTGCCGGTGGCCGACGACCTGCTGGCGCCGGGCTTCGACGTGGAGGCGGCCACCAACCTGCTGTCGCTGATCGCCACCAGCGCTGCCGCCGGGCTGGCGCCGCAGCAGGCGGACGACTGGACCCGCTGCGCCGGCCTGCGCTTCTGCGTCAGCAAGCAGGTCACCGAGATGCTGGCCAAGGCCTGCGACGCAGCGCCCACGCTCAGCCAGTTGGTGCGCGACGCGCATGCCGAGATCAACGAGATCAGCCGCAACGCCTTGTCCGAAGGCCTGGCCGGCCGCCACCAGCGCGCGGTGGAAGCGCTGCTGAAGGCGGTGGAGCGCACCCGCAACGCCAAGCTGCTGGAACTGGCCCAGGCCGCGCTGGAGCGGCACCGCGCCCACATCGCCGAAGCCGAGGCCCTGGCCGAGCGCTGCGGCCTGCTGCAGCGGCTGTGCAGCACCGTGGGCCGCAGCCACCTGCTGGCCCAGGACACCGGCCGGCCGCCGGGCGGGCTGGATCTGCCACCGCCCCGCGGCAGACCCGGGCGGCGGGCCGTGCCGGCGCAGGCGCCGGCCTGACCCCGCGGCGCGGGCGCCCGCCCCGGGGCGTCAGTACCCCGCCGCCTGCCCGTCGCGGCGCGAATCGCTGGCGGCCACGTAGCCGTCTTCCAGGTCGTCGCTCAGCTTCCAGATGAACTGGCCACTCCCGTAGTCCATGTACGGGTCGTTGCTGGCCTCGAACTGGTGGCACAGCGCCTTCAGCCCGGCCTGCA
>JAGOBT010000232.1 GCA_017999135.1 Burkholderiaceae bacterium | reverse complement strand
GGCTTGATGAAGAACGGCATCGGCGCCTTCTGCACCTCGTCGAACACCAGCTTGAACAGCAGCGGCGGCATGGCCGAGCCTTCGGCAAAGTGCAGCCAGTAGCGGTAGCGCAGGTGCTCGGGCGTGCCCGCCTCAGGCCGCAGCCTGCCTTGGCCGTACTGGTCGAGGATGTACTCGACAATGGCGCCGGTCTCGGCCACCGTGGTGCCGCCGTCCACCACCACCGGGCTCTTGCCGAGCGGGTGCACGGCCAGCAGGTCCTTCGGCGCCAGCATGGTCTTGGCGTCACGCTGGTGGTGCTGGATCTTGTAGGGAACGCCCAGTTCCTCCAGCAGCCACAGCACCCGCTGCGAGCGGGAATTGTTGAGATGGTGCACAACCAGCATGGACGCGTCTTTCATGTGTTGGAAAGGGATGCGGCCGGACGGCCGGCAGCTTGCCAGGCCAGCACGCCGCGCGCGGCAGCCACGCCGCTGGCGCAGCAGGCGGTGAGCAGGTAGCCGCCGGTGGGCGCCTCCCAGTCGACCATCTCGCCGGCCACCCACACGCCGGGCAGCGCGCGCAGCATGCCATGTGCGTCCAGTGCGTCGAAGCGCACGCCGCCCGCGGTGCTGATGGCTTCGTCGATGGGGCGCGGCGCCACCACGGTGATCGGCCAGGCCTTGAGCCGCTGCGCCAGATCCTGCGGCGCGGTGGCCACCAAGGTGGCCAGCTGCTCGGCGCTGAGCTGCTCGCGCAGCAGCGCGGCCTTCACGCCGTCCAGCCCGGCGTGCTCCTTCAGGTGGTTGGGCAGGCTGCGCGCGCCGCGCCCCTTGGCCAGCGCCGCCGCCAGCTGCGCCACGCCGCGGCCGGGCAGCAGGTCCAGCTGCAGCGTGGCCTGGCCGGTGCGGGCGATGGCATCGCGCAGCCGGGCCGATGCGGCGTACACCAGGCTGCCTTCGATGCCGGTGGCGGTGATGACGAATTCACCCGGCCGGTCGAATGCAGGCCCGTGGCCGTCGCTGAAGTGCAGCCGCACCGACTTCATCGGTGCACCGGCAAAGCGCTGGGCGAAGTAGGGGCTCCAGCCGACATCGAAGCCGCAGTTGGCGGGCTGCAGCGGTGCCACGTCCACGCCGCGGCTGGCCAGATGGGGCACCCAGGCGCCATCGCTGCCCAGGCGGGCCCAGCTGGCGCCGCCCAGGGCCAGCAGCACCGCATCGGCCTGCAACTGCTGCGCGCCAGCGGGCGCATCAAAGCGCAGCAGCGTGGGCGCATCACCCGGCTGCCAGCCCAGCCAGCGGTGGCGCATGTGCAGGCGCAGCCCGGCTGCGCGCAACCGGTGCAGCCAGGCCCGCAGCAGGGGTGCCGCCTTCATCTCGGCCGGAAACACCCGGCCAGAACTGCCGACGAAGGTGGCAATGCCCAGGCCGGCGGCCCAGTCGCGCAGCGCCTGCGGCGGCAGCATGTGCAACCACGGCGCCACCTGGGCAGCCCGTTCGGCATAGCGGGTGATGAACGCGTCCAGCGGCTCACTGTGGGTCAGGTTCAGGCCACCCTTGCCGGCCAGCAGAAACTTGCGGCCCACCGACGGCTTGGCGTCGTACAGGTCGACCTGTGCACCACCCTGCAGCAGCACCTCGGCCGCCATCAGACCGGCCGGGCCGCCGCCGATGACGGCCACATGCAGCGCCGGCTTCAGGGAGGCTTGGGGATCGGCAATGGCGGCAGGTTCGGGTGGCATGCCGCCGAGTCTAGGCGTTGCGGGCCAGTCGGCCCGCAGCCGGATCAGCCCTTGCGGCGGCGGGCCAGGAAGCCCACGCCCAGCAGGCCGGCCAGCATCATCGCGTAGGTCTGCGGCTCGGGCACGGCCGAGATGCGCACCAGGGCATCGTTGCCGCTGCTGGGGTGCTGCACATTCACGAAGGCCACGTTCGGGTTGTTGATGTCGAAGTACAGGCCGGTCGGCTCTGCACCGGCGGTGGCCAATGTGGCCCACACACCCACGGTCTCGGCCACACCGTCGCGGTCGGTGTCCTTCGCGAACCAGATGTTGGCGTTGCCGCCGCCTTGGTCTTCGATCACGTAGATGTTGCCGTCGGCGTCAATGGCCAGGTTGTCGGGACTGTTGAAGGCCGAACCAACCGCCATGCCCGTGGCCGCGTTGATCGAGTCCTGGCTGGCGAACAGCTTGATCTCGTTGTTGGCCAGGTCCAGCGAGAACACCTTGTCGTTCGTGGTGGTGGCCACATACAGGCGTTGCTCGCCATTGGCCAGGGTCTGGATCTCCAGATCCTCGGGACGGTCGAAATTGGTGCCGACGAAGTCCACCACGTTCGGCGTTGCGCGGCCGTCCAGGATGGGCATGCCGTTGCCATCGGTCTTGACGATGGTGTTCGGCAGCGCGGCGCCGGTGGCGCTGGTCAGCGCAATCCAGCTGTAGGCGCCGGTGGCCTCCTCGGTCATGCCGTTGCCCACGCGCAGCACCGACGTCTGGCCGGCGCCGAAGAAGTCGGCGCCATTGGTGGCGTTCGGGTTCACCGAGGTGAACTTGAAGATGTGGCTGTTGTCGCGCTCGTCGATGAAATAGAAGTTGTTGTTCTTGTCGAACGCCAGGCCTTCATGCGACACACGGATGTCGGCCGGGCCGATCTTGCGGTGCACGAAGTTGGCGCCGTTGGCACCGGCCGTGGTGGGGTTGGTGACCTCGAACAGTCGGCCCTTGCTGCTGGCCACCTGGTTGGGGTCGCTCCACGACTCTTCGGCCGTCAGGTAGGTGCCCCAGGGCGTCCAGCGCGAGGCATCGCCCGCCACGAAGCCCTGCGTGCCCGGTGCCACGATGGTGACGGCGCGGGTGTTGTTGTTGTTGTCCCACAGGTCGACGCGCATCACGCCGCCGGTGCCGGTCTCGAAGGGCATGAACAGGTAGCGGCCGGCGTCGGGGCCGGTGCGGTTGGTATCGATCATGTCCCAATTGCCCGAATTGGACCCCGGCACCAGGGCGTTCTGGTTGGCACGGTTGGCGATCACCGTCTGCACGAAGTTGGGCGACGACAGCACGAACGGCGCGGTCATCTCCAGGGGGCTGTTGGCCGGCAGCGGCGCCACGCTGGTTGCGCCGGGCGTGTAGGTGGAAAACAGGCTGGTCTGGGCGACAGCCTGGCCGCCGATGCCGAGCAGCGCCACCGCCGCGGCGATGGGAAGGGTCTTGAACATGGTGATTCCTCCAGATGGTTGGACTTCGCGCCACGGTGTGCGGCGGTCGGTGCAGTCTCTGCAGGCGCTGTGTCAAGCGCGTGTCAGGGCCCGTTGCGGGAGAAACCCGAACGGATCAACGCCGATCAGACCGCCCGGGTAACGGCGGTCAGATCGCCACGCGGTCGCGCACCTGGTCGGCTTCCATGTCGGCGCCGCGGCCACGGGCGATGACCTCGCCGCGCTCCATCACCAGGTACTGGTCGGCCAGTTCGGCCGCGAAGTCGTAGTACTGCTCCACCAGGATCACGGCCATGCGCTGGCCGTTCAGGCCTTCGTCGGCCAGGCGGCGGATGACGCGGCCGATGTCCTTGATGATGCTGGGCTGGATGCCTTCGGTGGGTTCGTCCAGGATCAGCAGGCGCGGGCCCGCAGCCAGCGCCCGGGCGATGGCCAACTGCTGCTGCTGGCCGCCCGACAGGTCTCCGCCGCGCCGGTGCAGGAACTGCTGCAGGATGGGGAACAGCTCGAACAGCTGCGCCGGCAGCGGCGTGCCGCCCGGTTTGACCGCCAGGCCCATCTTCAGGTTGTCTTCCACTGTCAGGCGGCTGAAGATCTCGCGGCCCTGGGGCACATAGCCCACGCCCAGGCGCACCCGGTCATAGGGCGTGGCATGGGTGATGTCGGTGCCGGCCAGCACCATGGACCCGGTCTTGACCGGCACCACGCCCATCAGGCTCTTGAGCAGCGTGGTCTTTCCCACGCCGTTGCGGCCCAGCACCACCGTCACCTCGCCCTGCTTCGCCTCGAAGCCGACGTTGCGCAGGATGTGGCTGCCGCCGTAGTACTGGTTCAGGCCGTCGACCTTCAGCATCGTTGGTCGCTGGTCGTGTCGCTCATCGGCCAAGATAGACCTCCACGACCTTCTCGTTGGCCTGCACCTCGCTCAGCAGGCCTTCGGCCAACACGCTGCCCTCGTGCAGCACCGTCACCTTCTTGCGGCCCTGGGTCAGCTGGTCGACGAACTTCATGTCGTGTTCCACCACCACCAGGCTGTGCTTGCCCTCCAGGGTGAGAAACAGTTCGGCAGTGCGCTCGGTCTCTTCGTCGGTCATGCCGGCCACGGGTTCATCCAGCAACAGCAGGGTCGGGTCCTGCATCAGCAGCATGCCGATCTCCAGCCACTGCTTCTGGCCATGGCTCAGCAGGCCGGCGGTGCGCTGGGCCTCGTGCTGCAGGTGGATGGTGGTCAGGGTCTCGCCGATGCGGTCAAGCTGGGCGCCCGTGAGCCGCGAGAACAGGCTGGCGCGCACCCGGCGGTCGTCGGCCAGGGCCAGCTCCAGGTTCTCGAAGACGCTCAGTTCCTCGTACACCGTGGGCTTCTGGAACTTGCGGCCGATGCCCACCTGGGCGATCTGCGGCTCGGTCAGGCGCAGCAGATCGATGGTGCTGCCGAAGCTGGCGGTGCCGCTGTCGGGCCGGGTCTTGCCGGTGATGCAGTCCATCATCGTGGTCTTGCCGGCGCCGTTGGGGCCGATGATGCAGCGCAGCTCGCCCACATTCACCGTGAGCGACAGCTTGTTCAATGCCCGGAAGCCGTCGAAGCTGACGGTGATGTCGTCCAGGTACAGGGCCACGCCCTGGGTGAAATCGGGCACGCCCAGGCGGGCGATGCGGCCGTAGCTGGCGCTGCGGCCACCGCTTTCGGTGGCACGGCTGGTCTGCTGCTTGGCCTCGTACGCGGCGCGCCGCTGCGCGCCCTGCTCCATCAGGTCAGGCGTCATGATTTCTTCTCGGCGGCCTTGCGGAACAGGCCCACGATGCCGTGCGGCAGGAACAGGGTGACGGCGATGAACAGCGCGCCCAGGAAGTACAGCCAGAACTCGGGGAAGGCCACGGTGAACCAGCTCTTGGCGCCGTTGACGAAGAAGGCGCCGACGATCGGGCCGATCAGCGTGGCGCGGCCGCCCACCGCCGCCCAGATGGCGATCTCGATGCTGGCCGCCGGGCTCATCTCGCTGGGGTTGATGATGCCCACCTGCGGCACATACAGCGCGCCGGCGATGGCGCACATCACCGCGCTCAGCGTCCAGATGCTCAGCTTGTAGGCCAGCGGGTTGTAGCCGGTGAACATCACCCGCGTCTCCGCATCGCGGATGGCCTGCAGCACCCGGCCGTACTTGCTGTTGACGATGGCGCGCGCCAGCAGGTAGAAGCCCACCAGCGTGCAACCGGTGATCACGAACAGCGTGATGCGCATGCCCGGCGTGGCGATGGGCAGGTCGAGGATGCGCTTGAAGTCGGTGAAGCCGTTGTTGCCGCCGAAGCCGGTCTCGTTGCGGAAGAACAGCAGCATCGCGGCGAAGGTCATCGCCTGGGTGATGATCGAGAAGTACACCCCCTTGATGCGCGAGCGGAAGGCGAACCAGCCGAAGACGAAGGCCAGCAGGCCCGGCACCAGGACGACGAGCAGCATCTGCGCGATGAAGCTGTCGCTCACCGCCCAGGTCCACGGCAGTTCCTTCCAGTTCAGGAACACCATGAAGTCGGGCAGCGGGCTCTTGTAATTGCCGTCCAGCCCGATCTGGCGCATCAGGTACATGCCCATGCCGTAGCCGCCCAGCGCG
>JAGOBT010000231.1 GCA_017999135.1 Burkholderiaceae bacterium | reverse complement strand
CCCAGCTGCGCCACCAGGCCGAACTCCCAGTCCAGGTAGCCCTGCATGGCTTCACGCGGGGCGTCGGTGCCCTCGTAGGGCCGGCGGTAGCGGTCGATGCGCAGGCTCAGCAGGTTGGCCTCGCCGGGCTCCAGCGGCGCGCCGGCGGCCACCCAGGCGGCGGTGCCACCGGCCAGGGCGTGGGCGGTGCGGCCGGTCAGGCGCTGGAAATCGGCGGCAGCCAACCGGGCCAACCGGCCGTCGCCACAGGTGAACACCACCTGGTCGACCAGCGGCAGCTCGGGCGCGATGGTGCGCAGGTCGGTGCGCAACAGCCAGTGCGCGCCGGGCACATGGCCCTTCACATGGGCAGCGCTGGTGCCCACGTCCAGCAGCAGGGTGCGGCCGGCGTCGCGCCAGGCGGCCAGCGTCGGCACGTCGACTTGCGGCACGTCGGGCAGCGGCGCATGCGGCGGCCGCCAGGGGCCGGTTTCGCTGTGGTGATCGGCCGTGTTGTCCGTGAGCCAGCCCACCTCCCAGCCCATCTGCGCCAGCCAGTGCGCCGTCATCGCGGCACGCACGCCATCGCTGGCGGAGCCGCCATCGGCCAGCGCAATGCGGGCACCGCGCACCGCGGCGCACACATCGGTCTCCTGCACCAGCTGGCCACCCGGCGCGCTGCCGAAGCCGGGCAGGTGGCCGGCGGCGTATTCCTCGGGCGTGCGCACGTCCCAGCGGTACAGGGTGCGGGTGGTGTCCGCTGCCCAGGCGGCCAGGCCGGCGACGGAGAGGCGCACCGCACCGGCGCGGTCGGCCAGTGACTGGGCCGACGCCTGTGCAGCCGCCAGATTGGCCGGGCTGACGCCGCCAAAGCGCCGCTGCGCGCCATGGTCCAGCACCTGCCCGGCCAGCAGCCAGCCGATGGTGCCGTTGCGCAGCGCCGCCACCGGGTTGGGGATGCCGGCGTTCACCAGGCTCTGGGTGCCGATGATGCTGCGGGTGCGGCCGGCGCAGTTGACGATCACCCGGGTATTCGGATCGGGCGCCAGGTCACGCACCCGCAGCGCCAGCTCGGCGCCGGGCACGCTGGTGCCGCCGGGGATGCTCATGGTGGCGTATTCGTCGAAGCGCCGGGCGTCCAGCACCACCACGTCGGCCTTGGCGTCCAGCAGGGCCTTCACCTCCTCGGCGGCCAGGCTGGGCGTGTGGCGTTCGTGCTCGACCAGCTCGCCGAAACTCTTGCTGGGCACGTTGACATCGCGGAACAGCTCGCCGCCCGCGTCGCGCCAGCCAGCCAGGCCGCCGTCCAGCAGGTGCACCCGGGTGTAGCCCAGCGCCTGCAGCTCCTGCGCGGCGGGTGAGGCCAGGCCTTCGCCGTTGTCGTAGACGGCGATGGTCACGTCGCGCCGCGGCAGGCGCCAGGGTGCGTCCAGCGCGATGCGGCCGGCACCGATCTGCACCGCCCACAGCGGGTGGGCCTGGGCGAACGGGTCTTCTTCGCGCACGTCGACCAGGGCGATTTCATGGCGATCGAGCAGGTGCTGCCGCACCTGGGCAGGCGTCAGCAGGGGGATGTCTGGCGTGGTCATGCGCCCTCCTTCGAGCGGTCCCACAGGTTGGGCAGCATGGCATTGCTGTAGCCCGAGATGAAGGGCTTGCGCGTGCCGTCGGCCGCATACACCCAGCGCTGCACCGCGCCGATGTTGCCGCCGTAGACATGGATGCTGATCGACACCTGGCCTGGCAATGCGTTGCGCACCAGGTGCACATCGCCCAGCGTGGGCGACACCGCCTCGACCTGGCCGGGCACCAGCACCGTGGCCGCGCCTTGCGGCACCATGGCGCCGCTGGCATCGGGCGCGTAGGGCTGCGATGCCTCCTGCCCGCGCAGCATGCCGATCAGGCCCCACACCGTGTGGTCGTGCACCGGCGTCTGCTGGCCCGGGCCCCAGACAAAGCTGACGACCGAGAAGCGCTCCAGCGCATCGCAGTGCAGCAGGTACTGGCGGTAGAACTGCGGGTGCGGCTGGGCCAGGTCGTCGGGCAGCCAGTCGTCACGCGACACCAGGGTGGCGAGGTGGCCGCGCACGGTGGCCAGCAGTTGCGGCTCACGGGCTTCGCTGCCGACGGCACGGGTGACCGCCTGCACGAAGTCGCGCAGCGGCTGGGGGTTGGGCATCGGGATCAAGGGTGTGGCTCCAGGCAGGCAAGGGGCGCCGCGGCGCCTGGCCCCAATTGTCTTCGGCGCGCATGGCTAGACTTGTCCCATGAACGACGCGACCCCCGACAACCCAGACACCGCTGCCGAACCCATCCACGAACCCCGTCTCTGGCGCGACAACGGCTGGACGGCCCGGGTGATCAAGAACGAGGACGACGAAGGCTGGGCCGTGGCCATGATCAAGGACGGCGAGCCCGAGCCGGCGCTGGTCGGCCCCTGGACCATGGGCCGCGACAAGAAGAACCCCAAGCCGCTGGACACCAACGCCTTCAACACGCTGGTGAAGACCGCCAGCGAAGTCATCCGCCGACATGAGCAAAGTCTGCAGGCCACGCTGCACAAGGAGATCGCCATCAGCTGCACCGCCGGGCGCATCACCGTGGCGCTGGACATCGTGCCCGACGACGACGACCCGCATGCGCTGCTGAGCGCGGCCGATGAAGGCGGCGCCGAACTGGCACGGGTGAAGGTGTCAGCGGGCTTTCGGCTGAACCGCGCCAGCGCCACGGCCTGGGCCGATGGCGGCTTCGGCCGGCCCTGAGCTTGCTGGAGACCCGCCCCGTGCGACCGACCCGCACCCTGCCCGCCACCCTGCTGCTGGCCATCCTGCTGGCCGCACCCGCGGCACGCGCCGACAGCGCCGCGTCGCTGTGCGAACTGCTGCCCAAGGGCCACAGCCAGCCCACGGCCCTGCGCGCCTGCGTGTTCTCGCAGCGCCAGGGCTTCATCGGCATCCAGCTGGCCGGCGGTGTGCGGCACGACTTCAGCCCGCAGGACGGCGGACCCGGCAACTTCACCGATGCCCAGGGCCGGCCGGTCCAGCGGGTGGCCGGCCTCGGCAAGCGCGGCCAGCAGTTCCGCCTGCCCGACGGCAGCACGCTGCGGGTGCTGTGGGGCAGCGGGCCGCTGAAGACCACGCTGGCGCTGCAGGGCATCCGATTCACGCTGGCCAGCGCCAACCAGGGCTCGGTCAACACCCTGGTGGTCACGCCGGCCGGGCTGTCGAAGGACAACCGGCCGCAGCGGCAGCAGATCGACGGCACCGTCAGCAGCGCCGAGCTGGCCGACCTGGATGGTGATGGCTCGCCCGAGTTGTATGTCGGCAGTACCAGCGCCGGCTCGTCGTCGGCCGGCAGCCTGCTGGGCTGGGCGGTGAACCAGGGCAAGAGCCTGAGTGCCGTGTTCCTGCCGCCGCTGGAGGCCGCATCGCTCCAGGCGCAGGGTCACCAGGGGCATGACAGCTTCCACGTCGAAGGCCAGCGCCTGGTGCAGCGCTTCCCGGTCTACAAGCCGGGCGACAGCCATGCCGCGCCCACGGGGGGCAACGCACCCTGTCCTACCGCCTGAAGGCGGGCGAAGCGGGCTGGCTGCTGGTGCTGGACGGCCAGACCGATGCCCCGCAGTAGCCATAGGCCGGCAGGTCACGCCGGCGACAGGCAGACTGCCGCGGCTGCGCCAACGTCCACCCCCGCACCCCTTGCCCCACCCTGAGAAGACCCCGCCCGATGACCTGGCTGCACCAATCCATCATGCGACAGCGTGGCCTGGCCCAAGGCCGCACGCCCACGCTGCACCACCTGACCGAGGCCCTGCAGGGCAAGTTCCACTACACCATCGGGCCGTATTCCGACCCGGTGCTGCATGTCAAGCCGGGCGACCGCATCCTGGTCGACACCCGCGACGCCTTCGAAGGCAAGGTCAAGACCGAGCAGGACCTGCCGTCCAAGGTGCTGAGCATGCCCTTCGTCAACCCGCAGAACGGGCCGATCATGGTCGAAGGCGCCGAGAAGGGCGACGTGCTGGCGGTCTACATCGAGAGCATGGCGCCGCGCGGCCCCAACCCGCGTGGCACCTGCGCGATGATTCCGCAGTTCGGCGCGCTGTCGGGCACCAGCCTGACGGCCCTGCTGGCCGACGACCTGCCCGAGATCGTGCGCAAGATCGACGTCGACGAACACGGCGTGTACTGGAGCAAGCGCGTCACCCTGCCCTACCGGCCGCACATCGGCACGCTGAGCTGCAGCCCCGAGATCGATTCGATCAACACGCTGACGCCCGACAGCCACGGCGGCAACATGGACCTGCCCGACATGGGCCCGGGCAGCATCACCTACCTGCCGGTGCGCACCGCCGGCGCGCGCCTGTTCATCGGCGACGCCCATGCCTGCCAGGGCGACGGCGAGGTGTGCGGCACCGCGGTCGAGTTCCAGAGCGCCACCACCATCGAAGTCGACCTGATCAAGGGCTGGCAACTGGAATGGCCCCGGCTGGAGACCGAGACCAAGCTGATGTGCATCGGCAGCGCCCGGCCGCTGGAAGACGCCACCCGCATCGCCTACAAGGAACTGGTGCTGTGGATGGAGGCCGAATTCGGCTACGACCGCTGGGACGCCTACATGATGCTCAGCCAGTGCGGCCAGGTGCGGCTGGGCAACTTCGTCGACCCCAAGTACACCGTCGGTGCGGCCATCGACAAGAAGTACCTGGCGCCTGCGGCGGCCTGAACCCGTTCCCCTCATTGATCACCCACAAGGACATCCCATGGATCTCGGATTGAAGGGCCTGCGGGCCGTGGTCACCGGCGGCACCAAGGGCATCGGCCGCGCGATTGCCGACACCCTGGCAGCCGAAGGCACGCACGTGGCCTTCTGCGCCCGCAACGCCGCCGAGGTGACCGCCACCGAAGCCGCGCTGGCCGCCAAGGGCGTCACCGCCGTCGGCCGGGTGGTCGACGTGTCGGACGGTGCGGCGCTGGCCGCCTTCGTCGATGAGGCCGCCGCCGTGATGGGCGGGCTGGACATCGTGGTGGCCAACGTCAGCGCGCTGGCCATCCCCAACGACGAGGCGGGCTGGAAGGCCGGCTTCGAGACCGACATGATGGGCACGGTGCGCCTGGTGAATGCCGCGCTGCCGCACCTGCAGAAGAGCAGCGCCGCTGCCATCGTCACCATCAGCAGCGTGTCGGGCCGCGAGATCGACTTCGCCGCCGGGCCCTACGGCGCCTTCAAGGCGGCCATCATCCACTACACCCAGGGCCTGGCCTACCACCTGGCGGGGCAGAAGATCCGCGCCAACACCGTGTCGCCCGGCAACACCTACTTCCCGGGTGGCGTGTGGGAAAAGATCCAGCACGGCAACCCCGACCTCTACAACATGGCGCTGGGCCTGAACCCCACCGGCCGCATGGGCACGCCGCAGGAGATGGCCAACGCTGCCGTCTTTCTGGCCAGCCCGGCGGCCAGCTTCATCACCGGCACCAACCTGGTGGTCGACGGCGCGCTGACGAAGGGAGTCCAGCTCTGACGCAGCGTGGTGCTGACCGGTCGGCCCCATGCAACCGCTGACGCACCACCAGATCCTGGCGCTGGTGGCGCCGTTCAGCCGGGCCGGGTGGCAGGTGGATCTGGCGGCCAGCCAGCGGCTGGAGCGGCGGCTGGCCTTCCGGCCGGTGCAGCACCCGGCGGCCGACGGCGCCCATCCGCCGCTGTCCGAGACGCTGTGGCTGCACGCCCCGGAGGGCGAGCCGTTCACCCTGCGCCGCGTGCTCACCGCATCCGACGGCCTGGAGGCCGAGCTGGAGGCCAGCGGCGGCGATGCTGGCGCCCTGCTGGCCCGGCTGGC
>JAGOBT010000230.1 GCA_017999135.1 Burkholderiaceae bacterium | reverse complement strand
GCAGCGGTGCCACGCCGGTGGCGCGGCCGCGCGGCCGCCGGGCCGATCTGCTGCTGCAGGGTCGGGTTGATTTCCCGCAGCACCTGCTGATCTCGGCCGCGCTGGCGGCCGAAGGCGGCGGCCCGCTCGCCGACGCGATCGGCCTGTACAAGGAAGTGGCCGACGCCCGCCAGGGCAGCGGCTTCAGCTTCCGCGACATCGCGGCCGACCGCGCCGGCACCCGGCTGGGGCTGCGGGCTCGGCATGACCCGCTGGCCTTCCAGGCCCGCGTGGCCCAGGGCCTGACCGAGGCCGACCTGCTGCCGGATGTGAGCGACCTGCCCGAGTACATGCCGGCCGACGAGTTCCAGCGCCGCTTCGGCGGCGTGGGCGCGCCGGCCTACCAGGCGATGCTGCGCGAGATCGAGGCCCGGCTCGACCGGCTGCCGCTGCTGGCGCCGGTGCGCGGGGCTGGCACAGTCAGCGGCTGAAGCCGCGTGCGGCCACAGGCCACAGGGCCTGCACCACGCCGCCGCGCACCGCCACCAGCTGGTCGTGCAGGTTCAGCGTGGGGTCGCAATGGCCGGGCACCAGCAGCAGCTGGCTGCCCAGCGGCGGCAACGCGGCGCCGGCGGGTGCGCCGTCCACCAGCCGCACGATGCCGTGCTCGTCGTTGGCGGCGGTGTAGGCCAGCGTGGCGCTGGCGGCGCCGCCCTGCCACAGCGTGGGCAGGCCCGAATCCACCGCCAGCGACTTCAGGCCCGCGTCCAGGATGCAGCGGCCGCCGCCGCCCACACTCATCACCGTGCTGGCGATGAACAGGCTGTGCTGAAAGCGCAGCCCGGCGCCGGCTTCGTTGCGGCCGTAGTCGCCGTCCATGAACACATAGCTGCCGGGCTGCAGCTCGGTGTAGACGCCGCTGGCCAGGTCGAATTCGACACTGCCGCTGCCGCCGCCGGTCACCACCGGGCAGGCCACGCCGGCCACCGCCAGCGCCGCCACCACGGCGGCCGTGCGCTCGGCCGCCTGTGCGGCTGCATCACGCCGCTGGGCATGGCCGCGCACATGCTGCACGCCGCCCTGGTAGGCCTGCAGGCCGCCAAACTGCAGCTGCGGGTGCGGCGCCAGCGCATCCAGCAGGCGCAACACGGCCGGCGCATCGGCCACGCCGCAGCGGCCCTGGCCGATGTCGATCTCGATGAACACCCGCAACTGGCTGCCCTGGGCAGCGGTGGCGGCGGCCAGGTCGGCCACCTGCTGCACGTGGTCCACGCAGACGCTGAAGCGGCCGTGCCGCGCCAGCTGCGCCAGCAGCGTGGCCTTGGCCGGGCCCACCGTCTGGTTGCTGATGTGGATGTCGGCCACGCCGGCCTGCAGGAAGGGCAGCGCCTCGCTCACCTTCTGGCAGCAGATGCCCACTGCGCCGCGCTGCAGCTGGGCCAGCGCGATGGCCGGCGTCTTGTGCGCCTTGGCATGCGGGCGCAGGGCCACGCCGGCCGCGGTGGCGGCGGCCTGCATCGCATCCAGGTTGCGCTCGAAGGCATCCAGGTCGAGCACCAGGGCGGGGGTGTCGATGGCGGTGATCGCATCACCCGGGCGGGCAGCGGGCGGCAGTGCGGGCAGGTCGGCCATGGTCTACACGATGTCCAGTTCGGGGTACTGGCGGAAGATGCCCTGCTGGTTGAACGGCAGGCGCCGCGGGCTGGCCAGGTAGGCCTTCACCTTCGGCAGCGCCGCCACCCGGCCCTGCAGCGCCAGCACGCCGGGGGTACCCGCCAGCACCGCCTGGGTGGCGCGCGGAAAGGCGTAGCGCAGGCCCTCGACCAGCTGGAACAGCGACAGATCGGCATAGCTCAGCTTGCCGCCCACCAGGTGGCGGCTGCCGGCCGGGTTGCGGCTGATGATGGTCTCGAACCACTGCAGGTACTTGGGCAAACGCTCGCGGCAGAAGACCGCCGCGCGGCGCAGCGCCTCGGGCTGCTGGTCTTCGTAGAACAGGCTGCTGGCGATGGGGTGGTGGGTGTCGTGCGCCTCGGTCACCATGTCGGCGATGGTGAGCTGGATCTGCTGTGTCCACACCCGGGCAGCGTCACTGCGCCCCACCAGCTTCAGCGTGGGTCCCAGGTGCTGCAGGATGGTGGCGGTCTGGCCGATCAGCAGCGCGCCGTCCTTCAGGAACGGCGGGGCGAACGGCAGGTGCGGCTGCTGGCGGTCGCGCATCAGCGTCTGCATGGCGGGCAGGCCCTGGCCGGCGGCTTCATCGCCGCGCGCCACGTCGACATAGGCGGCGCCGGCGGCTTCCAGGGCCAGCCGCACGAATTCGCCGCGGCCCGGGATGGTGGGCCAGTAGTGCAGTTCGTAGGTCATGTCAGTTCCGCACGGCCGTTCCGAAGGAACTGAAGGCCCCCTCGGGGGGCAACGAACGCAGTGAGTGTGGGGGCATCACCGGACTGTAGCGCCCGGGCCGGCCCGCGTAAGCTGGCGCCTTCACCACCATCGCAGGGGCACCCCATGGATCTGGAACTGAGCGGCAAGCGCGCCCTGGTCACCGGCGGCAGCCGGGGCATCGGCAAGGCCATCGCCCGCGTGCTGGCGCAGGAAGGCGCCAGCGTGGCGCTGCTGGCGCGCGACGCGGCCACGCTGGCCGCGGCCGCTGCCGAGCTGTCGGCCGAGACCGGCCGCACCGTGCTGGGCGTGGTGGCCGACACCCGCGACGATGCGGCGGTGCAGGCCGCCGTGGCCCAGGCCGCCGTCGGCCTGGGCGGGCCGATTCACATCCTGGTGAACGCCGCCGCCGAGCCGGCGGGCTACGCCGGCCCGCCCAAGCTGGGCGACATCACCGGCGCGTTCTTCCAGGGCGAGCTGGACGTCAAGGTGATGGGCTACATCCGCTGCAGCCAGGCGGTGGTGCCGGGCATGCGCGCGGCGGGCTGGGGCCGCATCGTGCACGTCAGCGGGCTGGCGGCGCGGCAGACCGGCAACACGGTGGGCAGCATCCGCAACGTGGCGGTGGCCGCGCTGGCCAAGAACATGGCCGACGAGCTGGGCCCGGCCGGCATCCAGGTGACGGTGGTGCACCCCGGCATCACCCGCACCGAGCGCACCGCCCCGCTGGTGGCCGCCCGCGCCGCCGCCCAGGGCGTGGACCCGGCCGCGCTGGAGGCGCAGATGGCGACCGGCAACTCGATCCAGCACCTGGTGGACGCGACCGAGGTGGCCTGGGTGGTGGCCTTTCTGTGCTCGCCGAAGTCACGCGCCATCAATGGCGATGCGGTCTGCGTGGGCGGCGGCGCGCCGCGGGCCATCCACTACTGATCAGCCCTCCAGCGCCGCCACCTCGGCCGTCAGCCGGCCGATGGTGTCGCTGGCGCTGGCCAGCAGGTTGTGCAGCAGGGTGATGGCCAGGCGGGGTTGGGCCTGCTTCAGCCCCTCGAAGACCTCGGCGCGCAGCGCCCAGCAGTCGACCGCGGTGTCGGCCCGCACGTCGGCCGAACGCTGGCCGCCGGCGATCAGGGCCGCCTCGCCGAACACCATGCCGGCCGACAACGTGGACAGGCGCTTGTGGCCGCCGCCGGGCAGGCCGACGATCACGCTCACCTCGCCGCCCACCAGCAGGTACAGCGCATCGGCCGGCTGGCCGCGCTGCACGATCAGCGTGCCCGATTCATGTTGGCTGCGCTGCAGCAGTGCCTGCAGTTGCGCCACCTCGTCGGCCGACAGGCCGCGGCACAGCCGGTTGTCGGCCAGCGACTGCACACCATGCGCCGCGCCGCTGTCGGCCGGGTGGGCCAGCAGGCGGCGTTCACACCATTCCAGCGCGGCGTCCAGCGCCGGCTGGTAGTGCACCACCGGGATCGCCTGCGGCGCCAGCAGGCCGTCCAGCCCGCCCAGGGTTTCGCCACGGCGCACCCGGCTCAGCACCAGGTGCTGGCCCAGCGCCGCGCAGCGGCTGGCCAGGCCGGCCAGCATGCGGGCGGCGCCGTTGTCCACATGGCCCACCCGCTTGAAATCGAGCACGGTCAGCTGGGCGCTGCCAGCCACCATGGCGCGCAGCACCGGTTCCAGCGTGGCGAAGCGCAGGTCGCCCTGCAGCTCGAACACCTCGGCCTGCGGGCCCAGCGCATCCAGCTGGCGGCCCTCGGCCGCCGTGCGCCGGCGCTTGGAACGCACGTTCTGCAGGGTGTAGCGCGCCCGCACCGTCGACACCGACGGCCGCGGCGGCTGCAGGAAGTGCAGGCCCAGGTCGCTGCTGATGCGCTGGCACACGGCCACGCCGCGGGCGCTGTTGCCACGGGCGTCGAGCCGCGGTGAATACACGCCGATGCCCAGTTGCCCCGGCAGCACGGCGATGATGCCGCCGCCCACGCCGCTCTTGGCCGGCAGGCCCACGTTGTAGACCCACGCGCCGGAGTAGTCGTACATGCCGCAGGTGGTCATCAGGCTGAGCATCGGCTCGATGAACCGGCTGTGCACCGCCTGCGCGCCCGTCAGCGGATTGCGGCCCCCGTTGGCCAGGGTGGCGGCCATCAGCGCCAGATCACGGCAATCGACCCGCACCGCGCATTGGCGGAAGTACAGGCCCAGCGCCGGCTCGGGGTCGCCATCGACGATGCCGTGGTTGCGCAGCATGTGGCCGATGGCGCGGTTGCGGTGGCCGGTGTCGCGCTCGGAATCGAAGATGGCCTGGTCGATGTCCAGCGGCCGGCCTGCAAAGGCCGACAGCGCGCCCAGCACGCGGGCCAGCCGCGCCTGCTCGCTGTCACCGGCCACCAGGGACGCGGCGGCAATCGCGCCGGCGTTGATCATCGGGTTCAGCGGCCGGCCGGTGCCGGGCTCCAGGCTGATGGCGTTGAACGGGTCGCCGGTGGGCTCCATGCCGATGGCCTGCTCGACCCGGTCGCGCCCCCGGTCTTCCAGCGCCACGCCGTAGACGAAGGGCTTGGACACCGACTGGATCGAGAACGGCAGCCGGGTGTCGCCCGCCTCGTAGACCTGGCCGTCCACCGTGGCCAGCACGATGCCGAAGCTGTCGGGCGCGACCTTGGCCAGTTCGGGGATGTAGGTGGCCACCTCGCCGGTGGCCAGGCTGCTGAAGCTGCGGTGCAGGGTGTCCAGGTAGGCCTGGATCGGCGAGGGGGCGGCGGGCGGCGCGGGCGTCATCACCGGGCACTGGCAAGAACCATGCGCACAGCGCAGGTGCCTGTTGCACTGCAGGCCCGGCTGTGCGCACCTTGCCTGTGCATGCGGCTCGGGTTGCACCATGCGTGCGCATGCCCAAGGCCATGCTGCCACCCCCGGGCCAAGGGGGGTCACCCCGCATGAAAGCGGCTGCCAACCGTGAAGTCCTGCCGTCCAATGCAGCCTTCGCCACTTCTGCCCGGTTTTGTGCGGAAGTTGCCCAGTTGCCAACACCCCAACGCTCCGGACACCCCATGCGCCACGCCCTGACCCCCATCGCCACCCGCGCCGCCCTTGTGCTGGCGATGGCCAGCCCACTCGGCGCGCACGCCGGGCTGGTGACGGGGAACTGGGATCCGTTGTTCGGCGCGTTCCTGCCGGGGTTGTCGTACCAGGTGCGGGCCGTGTTCTCGGTGCCTGACGCCTGCAGCGGGCAAGTCGATGGCACCTACTCCGCCTCATCCGGCCTGTGCGCCGGGGCGACCGTTCAAAGCGCCAGACTGCGGCTCTACCAGGCAGGGACCGACGTCAACAACTTCATGGAGCAAAACGCGGCGACCTCGTGAGCTTCGACATGGTTCCGCCCATCACACCGCCGGTGGACGGCGCGTTCGGCGTGAGCCAGGTGCGGGTGCAGGGCGGGCAGGTGCTTGGCGTGGCCGCCGGG
>JAGOBT010000229.1 GCA_017999135.1 Burkholderiaceae bacterium | reverse complement strand
CGCCGACCGGGTGCTGGTGCTGCACAAGGGCAAGCTGCTGGCCGATGGCCCGCCGGCCGACGTGGCCGCCGCGCTAGGCGGCGGCACGCTGGAAGAGGCCTTCATCCGCGCCACCGGCTGACCCCCCACCCTGCGGCGGCTGCCTCGACGCAGCCGCCGTTCCACAACCACCCATGGAGACACCGATGCACACCCCCCACCCCCTGCGCCGCGCCGCTGCCCTGGCCGGCCTGCTGTCCGCCCTGGCGGCAACCACCGCGCAGGCCCAGGGCGTGGCCTGGGTGTCCAGCGAGAAGGACAACGCGCTGGCCATCGTCGACCTGAAGACCCAGGTCGTCACCGGCACCGTGGCCACCTGCAAGCGGCCGCGCCACATGCAGATGGCGCCCGACGGCAAGCACCTGCTGGTGGCCTGCGGTGATTCCGGCCAGGCTGACCTGATCGACCTGGCCAGCCGCAAGAGCGTGCGCAAGCTGGCGCTGGGCGACGACCCCGAGATCTTCGACGTGTCGGCCGACGGCAAGACGCTGTACGTCACCAACGAGGAAGACGCCGAGCTGGGCATCGTCGACATGGCCAGCGGCAAGCGCACCGGCGCCATCAAGGTGGGCGAGGAGCCCGAGGGCGTGAAGCTGTCGCCCGACGGCAAGACGGCCTATGTCACGTCGGAGGTGGCCAGCCTGGTGCATGTGGTGGACCTGGCGAGTGGGCAAGGGGGCAAGGTGGTCAAGAACATCCAAGCCGGCAAGCGCCCGCGCCGCTTTGCGCTGACGCCCGACGGCGCCCAGCTGTGGGTGACCAACGAGCTGGACGCCAGCGTGACCGTGATCGACACCAAGGCGCAGACGGTGCTCGACACCATCAAGTTCACGGTGAAAGGCGCACGCGCGGCCGACATCACCCCGGTGGGCATCACCATGACCCGCGATGGCAAGCGCGCCTTCGTCAGCCTGGGCAAGGCCAACCATGTGGCCTTCGTCGACGTGGCCAGCCGCAAGACCACCGACCTGGTGCTGGTGGGCAAACGCGCCTGGGGCGTGGCGCTGGACAAGGCCGAGAAGACGCTGTTCGTGGTCAACGGCCTGTCGGACGACATGAGCATCGTCGACGTGGCCAGCGCCAAGGCCACCAAGACGGTGAAGGTGGGCCGCGTGCCGCACAGCGTGGTGGTCGTGGAATGAACGGTTGTCGTCTGGCAGCCGCCGCGCTGCTGACCCTGACCGCCGCCGCCGCCCAGGCCGCCGCCTTCAAGGCGGTGCTGCTGGTGCCGGCCGACGACCCGCGGCTCACCCGCAGCCGGCTGGAGCGCGGCGTGCCGGGCCACCCGTCGGGCCCGGCGGCCGATGCGGTGGCCGTGGCGCTGAAGGAAGGCAAGCTGGAGCTGGACGCCGCCGGCGCCAGCCTGGCACTGGACACCGTGCCGGTGGCCGATGCGGCTGGCGCCAAGGCGGCCGCCGCCGCGGCCGAGAAAGCTGGTGCCGCCGCGCTGCTGACCGACCTGCCGGCCGACTGGACCCTGGCCGCGGCCGACGGCAGCAAGCTGCCGGTCCTCAACCTCTACACCGCCGCCGACCGGCTGCGCGGCGCCGATTGCCGCAAGAACCTGCTGCACGTCGGCCCCAGCGAGCGCATGCGCGCCGACGCCATCGCCCAGACCCTGGTGACGCGCAATTGGCGCAACGTGCTGCTGCTGGTCAGCCAGGACCCCGCCGATGCCGACCGCGGCGCGGTGGCGGCTGCGGCCATCCAGCGCTACGGCCTGAAGCTGGTGGGCCGCAAGCCTTTCAAGCTGTCGGCCGACCCGCGCGAACGCGACCTGGCCAACCCGGCCCTGCTGACTGGCACTGCCGGCGGCGGCGCGGCCTACGACGTGGTGTGGGTGGTCGATGCCGACGGCGAGTTTGCGATGAACCTGCCCTACCGCACCGCCCTGCCCCGCCCGGTCGTGGGCGACGGCGGTCTGGTGGCGCTGGCCTGGTCCGCGAAGTACGAGCGCTTCGGCGCGCCCCAGGTCACCCGCCGGCTGACCCGCGCAGCGGGCCGGCCGATGGACGCGCATGCCTGGTCGGCGTGGATGGGCGGCAAGGCGCTGATTGCCGCGGCGGTGGCAGCGCCGAAAGGTCCGACAGCCGCCTTTGCGCAGGCGCTGGCCAAGGCCGAGCTGGACGGCAGCAAGGGCGTGGCCATGAGCTTCCGCCTGTGGGATGGCCAGCTGCGCCAGCCGCTGCTGCTGGGCGACGGCCAGGCCGTCATCGCCAGCGCGCCGGCCGAAGGCATCCTGCACCCGACCAATGCGCTGGACGCGCTGGGCGCCGACGCGCCCGAGAAGCTGTGCAAAGCCCGATGAGCCACGCATTCCAGGCGCTGCGCGCCATCGTGCTGCGCGAGCTGCTCAAGTTCGGGCGGCAGTACGGCCGGCTGGTGTCGGCCCTGGTGCGGCCGCTGCTGTGGCTGGCGGTGTTTGCCGCGGGCTTCCGCAACGTGTTCGGCGTGGCCATCAACGAGCCCTACGACACCTACATCCCGTACGACGTGTACATCGCGCCCGGCCTGGTGGGCATGGTGCTGCTGTTCAACGGCATGCAGAGCAGCCTGGCCATGGTGTACGACCGCGAGATGGGCCTGATGCGCCTGCTGCTGACGGCACCGCTGCCACGCTGGTGGATCCTGTTCGCCAAGCTGACGGCCACCGCGGTGCTGAGCCTGGCGCAGGCCGCGGCCTTCGTGATCGTGGCCTGGGCGCTGGGCACCACGCTGCCGGTGATCGGCTCGAACACGGCGATGGTGCTGGTGGCCGCGGTGTCGTCGGCGCTGATGCTGGGCGCGCTGGGCCTGCTGCTGAGCGTGCACATCAAGCAGCTGGAGAACTTCGCCGGCACGATGAACTTCGTGATCTTCCCGATGTACTTCATGTCGACCGCGCTCTACCCGCTTTGGAAGCTGGAAGAGTCGGGGGCGGCCTGGGTCTACCAGATCGCCCGCTTCAACCCCTTCACCCATGCGGTGGAATGGATGCGCTTTGCGCTCTACGACAAGGACCCCGGCATGTCGCCGTACATCGTGCTGGGCACGCTGGCCCTGTGCTTCTGCCTGGCCGCCTGGGGCTATGACCCGCAGCGCGGCTTCGGTCAGCTGACCAAACGCGGCGGCTGAGTCTCCACACCATGGCCTTCTTCAACCGCCCCCATCCCAACGCGCTGCCGGCGCGCACGCCCGACCGGCCGCACGGCCTGCAGATCGAGCCGATCTGGTTCGAATGGCTGGCCCTGGGCGGCCTGCTGCTGTTCGGCACCTGGCTGCTGGGCATGCGCGGCGTGTGGGCGCTGCTGCTGAGCAGCGACCCCACCGGCATCACGCTGGTGATCATCGTGGTGTTCTTCGCCAGCACGCTGTGGTGCGGCGCGCGCAGCCGCGAGCTGCAGCGCCAGCGCCAGCTGCTCCAGTCGGCCAGTGGCGAGGGCTGGGCCGCCGAATACCTGGCCGCGCTGCGCGCCCGGCCGGTGGACGACAACGCCCCGCTCGACCTGCTGGTGGAGATGGCGCAGGCGCCGCACCACACTGCCTGGTGGGTCAACGGCATCCAGCTCAAGCTGGGGCTGCTGGGCAAGGTGATTGGCTTCTCGGTGCTGGCGCTGCAGATCGGCAACATCCAGAGCTTCGACGCCAGCCAGAGCCAGGACCTGCTCAAGAGCCTGACGCAGGGTCTGGGCATCGCGCTGCTGACCACCATGGTGGGCCTGGTGGGCAACATTCTGCTGGGCCTGCAGCTGACCCGGCTGGACCGCTATGCCGATGCCTTCGTGGCCGATTGCCAGCGCGCGGGCCTGGCCATCGGGCACACCACCAAGCCCTGAGCCATGCGCAGCCGCCGCCGCACCCGCGAAGCCGAAGTCGATCCGTTCTACGACATGTTGTTCAACATGCTGATCGCGTTCGTCTTCTGCTTCATCGTGGCGCTGCTGGCCATGAACCCCAAGGCGTTGAAGGCCGGCGACATCCCGGCCAAGGCCGAGTACATCATCACCGTGAGCTGGCCCGACCTGAACCCCAACGACATCGACGCCTGGGTGCAGGACCCGGGCGGCAACCTGGTGTGGTTCCGCGCCCGCGAGGCCGGGCTGATGCACCTGGACCGCGACGACCGCGGCCTGGCCAACGACAGCATCGTGGTCAACGGCAAGCAGGTGGTGAACCCGCTGAACCAGGAGGTGGTGACGCTGCGCGGCATCGCCCCGGGCGAGTACACCGTCAACGCCCACTACTACGAGAGCAAGGACGGCAAGCCGGTGGATGTGACGGTGAGCATCGTCAAGGTGAACCCGCGTGCCGAGATCGTGTACTACGGCCAGGTCAGCGTGGCCCGCAAGGGCGACGAGGCCACCGCCGCCCGCTTCACGCTGCTGCCCGACGGCGGCGTCACCAACATCAACACGCTGCCCAAGACCATCGTCGAAAGAATCTGAGCCACCATGTCCCTCGCGCTCATCCTGTCGTTCGCCGCCCTGGTGCTGCTGTGCACCCTGGCGCTGCTGTGGTCGCGCTGGCCGGCGTGGATGAAGGCGCTGCTGGTGGTCGGCGTCACCGTGCTGTACTTCTGGGGCGACGACGTGGTGCACAACCTGTCGGGCTGGCCGACGCCCGATGCGCTGCCCGAGCGCTTTGCGCTGCTGGCCGTGGTGATCGAGGAGCCCACCAGCAAGAGCGCCGGCGCGCTCTACCTCTGGATCAACGCCATCGACAAGGGCAAGCCCATCGCCCAGCCGCGCGCCTACAAGCTGCCCTACACCAAGGACCTGCACGCCCTGCTCAACGAGAGCATGAAGAAGGCGCGCCAGGGCATCAGCCAGATGGGCACGGCCGAGCCCAAGGCCGGCAAGAGGGGCATCGGCTGGCTGCGGCCCGGTGCCGACGAGCAGGCGGTGAAGATCCGCGACCTGCCAGCGCCCCAGCTTCCAGAGAAATGAGCCCCCCCCTGAAGCGCCTGCGGCGCTCCCCCCCAGGGGGGCGCGCCCAGCGGCCCGGCGAAGCCGGTTCCGCGGCGGCCGCTTGGCTGGCCGCGCTTGCACTGACCGGATGCGGTGGCCCGCCGGCCAGCACGTCGTACTTTCCGCTGGAAGCGGGCAAGCGCTGGGTGTACGAGCAGGTCACCGAGTGGGAGAACAACACCGTCGAGCGCGAGCCGCTGGTGCTGCGCGCCCTGGGCAGCGACACACTCGAGAGCGGCACCGCCTGGCGCCGCCGCAGCGACAGCGGCATCGACTACTGGCTGCGCGCCGACGACACCGGCATCTACCGCGTGGCCACCAAGACCGATCTGCAGGACGAACCCGAGCCCGACAAGGCGCCGCGCTTCGTGCTGAAGATGCCGCTGGCCGTGGGCACCACCTGGCAGGCGCCCACCACCACCTACCTGCTGCGCCGCAATGCCGACTTTCCGCCCGAGATCCGCCACACCCACAAGCCGGTGCCGATGACCTACCGCATCGAGGCCCTGGGCGACAAGCTGACCACCCGCGCCGGCAGCTTCAGCGACTGCATCCGCGTGCAGGGCACGGCGGTGATGAAGCTGTTCGCCGATCCGGTGGTGGGCTTCAAGGACATGCCGCTGACCACCACCGAGTGGTACTGCAAGGGCGTGGGCCTGGTGAAGCTGGAACGCAGCGAGCCGGCCAACTCCACCTTCCTGGCCGGCGGCAAGACGACCCTGGAGTTGCTTGAATGGAACTGAATCAACGGCGGCAACTGATGGGGCTGCTCGGCGCCCTGGCGCTGGGCCCGGCCTGGGGCGCAGCCCTGGCACAGGCACCGCAGCGCTTTCCCACCCGGCCGG
>JAGOBT010000228.1 GCA_017999135.1 Burkholderiaceae bacterium | reverse complement strand
CTGCCGGCCAACGGCGAATCGGCCACGAAGCCGGTCAGCGCGATGCGGCGGAAGGGCAGCGGCGGCGTCTGGCGCAGGGCGAAGCCGCAGCCACCGAGCAGCGCGGTGCTGCCCAGCGCAACCAGGATCCTGCGGCGCGCGGGGGTGTGCGGCATGCGCCTTGTCACACCAGGTCAGACCACCACGTTGACCAGCCGGCCCGGCACCACGATCACCTTCTTTGCCACCTTGCCCTCGCTGAACTTCGCGAACTCGGGCGACGCCAGCGCCGCGGCCTCGATCGCGATCTTGTCGGCCACAGCCGGCACGCTGAGCGCACCGCGCGTCTTGCCGCTGATCTGCAGCACCAGGCTGATCTGGTCCTGCACCAGGGCTGCCTCGTCCACCGCCGGCCAGGGCGCATCCAGCAGATCGCCCACCGCCTTGGCAAAGCCCAGTTCGGCCCACAGCGCATGGGTGATGTGCGGGCAGGCCGGGTACAGCGCGCGCAGCAGCACCGACATGCCTTCGCACAGCGTGGCGGTGTCGCCGTCGCTGCCATCCGCCTTGAAGCCTTCCAGCGCATTCAGCAGCTTCATGCAGCCCGACACCACGGTGTTGTACTGCATGCGGTCGAAGTCATGGCTCACCTGGCGCAGCACCAGGTGCACCTCGCGGCGCAGCGTGGCGGCCTCGGGGCGCAGCGTGGCGCCGCTCAGGTTGCTGCTGGTCGCACGCTGCAGCAGCGCAGCGTTCTTCGCGCCGAAGCCCCACACCCGCTTCAGGAATCGGTGCGCGCCTTCCACGCCGGCGTCGTTCCACTCCAGCGTCTGTTCGGGCGGGCTGGCGAACATCACGAACAGCCGGGCGGTGTCGGCGCCGTAGGTGTCGATCAGGGCCTGCGGGTCGACACCGTTGTTCTTGGACTTGGACATCGTGCCCACGCCCTCGTAGTCGACCAGGCTGCCGTCGGCCTTGACGCGGGCCTGGGTCACCTTGCCGGCATCGTCGCGGATGTCTTCCACCTCATGCGGCCAGAAGTACTCGATGCCGCCCTTGTCGCTGCGCCGGCTGTAGATGTGGTTGAGCACCATGCCCTGGGTCAGCAGCCGGGTGAACGGCTCGGACACCTTGACGAGGCCCAGGTCGCGCATCACCTTGGTCCAGAAGCGGGCGTACAGCAGGTGCAGGATGGCATGCTCGATGCCGCCGATGTACTGGTCCATGCCAGGGTGGCCGGCTTGGCCGTCCACACCACCGCCCATCCAGTACTGCGTGCCGTCGGCCACCATCGCGTCGGCGTTGGTGGGGTCGCAGTAGCGCATGAAGTACCACGACGAATCGACGAAGGTGTCCATCGTGTCGGTCTCACGCCGCGACGGCTTGCCGCACACCGGGCAGGGCACGTTGAGGAAGTCGGCGCGCTTGTTCAGCGGGTTGCCGCTGCCGTCGGGGATGCAGTCCTCGGGCAGCACCACCGGCAGGTCTTTCTCGGGCACCGGCACCGCGCCGTGGTCGTCGCAGTGGATGATCGGGATCGGCGTGCCCCAGTAGCGCTGGCGGCTCACGCCCCAGTCGCGCAGGCGCCAGGTGGTCTTCTTCTCGCCCAGGCCCTTGGCGGCCAGCAGCTCGGCCACCTTGTTCACCGCGGCCTTGCACGGCAGGCCGTCGAGCACGCCGGAGTTGACGCACACCGCACGCTGCTTGTCGCCGTACCAGTCGGCCCAGGCGTCGGTGCTGAAGGTCTCGCCGTCGGCCGCCACCACCTGCCGGATGGCGAGGCCGTACTTCCTGGCAAAGGCGAAGTCGCGCTCGTCATGCGCCGGCACGCCCATCACCGCGCCGTCGCCATAGCCCATCAGCACGTAGTTGCCGACCCACACGTCCACGGCGGCGCCGGTCAACGGGTGCGTCACCGTCAGGCCGGTGGGCACGCCTTTCTTCTCCTGCGTGGCCAGCTCGGCCTCGGTGGTGCCGCCTTGCGCACACTCGGCGATGAAGGCGGCCACGGCCGGGTTGGACGCCGCCGCATGCGCCGCCAGCGGGTGCTCGGGCGCCACGGCGCAGAAGGTCACGCCCATGATGGTGTCGGCGCGGGTGGTGAACACCCACATGCGCCCATCGCCGATCAGCGCGCCATCAGCACCACGGATGTCGTGGGTGAAGGCGAAGCGCACGCCCTCGCTCTTGCCGATCCAGTTCTCCTGCATCAGCCGCACGCGCTCGGGCCAGCCGGCCAGGTAGTGCGGGTCGTCGGGGTTGTTCACCGCCGACAGCAGCTCTTCAGCGTATTGGGTGATCTTCAGGTAGTAGCCCGGGATCTCGCGCTTCTCGATCACTGCGCCGCTGCGCCAGCCCTTGCCGTCGATCACCTGCTCGTTGGCCAGCACCGTCTGGTCGACCGGGTCCCAGTTCACCACCTGGGTGCGGCGCTCGGCGATGCCGGCTTCCAGCATCTTCAGGAACAGCCACTGGTTCCATTGGTAGTACTGCGGCGTGCAGGTGGCGACCTCGCGGCTCCAGTCGATGGCCAGGCCCATGGCCTGCATCTGGCCCTTCATGTGGGCGATGTTGTCGTAGGTCCACTGCGCGGGCGGCACCTTGTTCTTCATCGCCGCGTTTTCGGCCGGCAGGCCGAAGGCGTCCCAGCCCATCGGCATCAGCACGTTCATGCCCTTCATGCGCAGCTGGCGCGCGAGCATGTCGTTGATGGTGTAGTTGCGCACATGGCCCATGTGCAGCTTGCCGCTGGGGTAGGGCAGCATCGAGCAGGCGTAGAACTTCGGCTTGCTCTGGTCTTCGGTGACGCGGTAGGCGTTGTGGCCGTTCCACAGCGGCTGCGCCCAGTGGGCATGGGCCGCGGCTTCCACCTCGGCGGGGGCGTATTTCTCGTTCATCCCTTCATTGTAGAAGGGGGGTCTGCGGGGCGAACCTGCTATTTGGCCGACGGCGCCGCGGCGGTCTCGGTGACGAAGCCCACGCGGTTCAGCCCGCCGGCCTGCACCAGGCCGATCAGCTCGGCGATGCGGCCGAAGGGCACGGCCTGGTCGGCGCGCAGCTGCACCTCGGTGGCCGGGTTGCGGCGGGCGCTGTCGCGCACCTTGGCCTGCAGCTGCTGCGGGTTGACGGGCTCATCGCCCCAGAACAGCTGGCCGCTGGCGTCCACCGCCACCGCCACGAACAGCGGTGCGTCGGTGGGCGTGGCGCCCTCGGTCTTGGGCAGGTCCAGCCGCAGGCTGCTGCTCATCAGCGGCGCGGTGATGATGAAGATCACCAGCAGCACCAGCATCACGTCGATCAACGGTGTCATGTTGATGTCGCTCATCGGCTGCGACGCGCCGGGGCGCTGCAGGCGGCCGAAGGCCATGTCAGCCTCCGGCCTGGGCAGTGGCGCCGTCCAGCGCCATCTCGCGCAGGTCGTGCGCAAAGCCTTCCAGTGCCGCTTCGCAAGCCGCCACCCACTGGCCGAACAGGTTGTAGGCCAGCACGGCGGGAATCGCCACCGCCAGGCCGGCAGCGGTCATCACCAGCGCCTCGCCGACCGGGCCCGACACCTTGTCGATCGTCAGCGAGCCGGCCGCCGAGATGCTGATCAGCGCGTGGTAGATGCCCCAGACCGTGCCGAACAGGCCGATGAAGGGTGCGGTGCTGCCGATCGACGCCAGCAGCACCTGGCCGAAGCGCAGGTGGGCCAGGCTGCGCTGCAGGGCGTCGCGCAGGCGCCGCGTCAGCTGCGAGCCCAGCGCGGCCTGGGTGGCCAGCGTGCCGGGTGGATCCAGTGCGGTGCCGGCGTCCAGCATCGGCAGCAGCACCTGTTCGCGGTCCAGCGCGGCCAGGCGGGTGCGGCCGGCGTCCAGCGAGCCGGCCGACCAGAAGGCGGGCACGGCACGGTCAATGTCGCGGCGGGCGCGCAGCAGCACCCAGCCCTTCCAGAAGATCAGCACCCAGGCGCTGACCGACATGGCCAGCAGCAGCGCGGCCACCGTGCGGCCGATGGCGTCACTGTCTTGCCAGAACTGCAGCAGCCCCTGCATGGCAGGGCTCAGGCCAGGCCGAGCACGTCGTTCATGTCGAACAGGCCGGTCGCGTGCCCCGCCAGGAAACGTGCGGCGCGCAGGCTGCCCTGGGCATAGCCGGCGCGGCTGCTGCTCTTG
This sequence comes from Burkholderiaceae bacterium, assembly GCA_017999135.1. Classification (GTDB taxonomy): domain Bacteria; phylum Pseudomonadota; class Gammaproteobacteria; order Burkholderiales; family Burkholderiaceae_C; genus Pseudaquabacterium. The sequence continues at coordinate 1,709 of JAGOBT010000228.1, read as the reverse complement.
TGGCTGATCTCGATGCGCTCGCCAGTGCCGGCGAACAGCACCGTGTGGTCGCCCACGATGTCGCCGCCACGGATGGCCGAGAAGCCGATGGTCGACGGATCGCGCTCGCCGGTGACACCTTCGCGGGCATACACCGCACAGTCGGCCAGGTTGCGCCCCAGCGCGGCGGCCAGCACCTCGCCCATCTGCAGCGCGGTGCCGCTGGGCGCGTCCACCTTGTGGCGGTGGTGGGCTTCGATCACCTCGATGTCGTAGCCCTGGTTCAGTGCGCGGGCGGCCTGGTCCAGCAGCTTGAGCACCACGTTGACACCCACGCTCATGTTGGGCGCCAGCACCACCGCCACCTGCGCGGCATGGGCAGTGATGGTGGCCTTCTGCTCGGCCGAAAAGCCGGTGGTGCCGATCACCGCCTTGACGCCCAGATCGCGGCAGACCGCCAGGTGCGCCAGCGTGCCCGCGGGCCGGGTGAAGTCGATCAGCACCTGGGCCTGGGCCAGACCGGCGTGCAGGTCGCTGGTGATGGCCACGCCGGTGTGGCGGCCGGCGAAGGCGCCGGCGTCCTGGCCCAGCGCCGGGCTGCCGGCGATGTCGAGCGCACCAGCCAGTTGCAGGTCGGGCGCGGCCAGCACCGCCTCGACCAGCATGTGGCCCATGCGGCCGGACGCACCGGCAATCGCGACGCGCAGCGTCATGGTTCCAGGGGCGGGTAGCTGCGCACGGCGCCCATCGGGACCACCGGTTCGGGCGCGGCGGCGGGCGGCCTGGGCAGGGCCTTGATCTGCTCGTCGGTCAGCGCGATCGGCTGGCTGCGGGTGGTCTTGATCGGCCGGCTGATCGACGCGACGAAATCGCTCTCGGTCGGCAGGTCCTTGGCGTCCAGGCGCTCGAGCCGGTCACCCTTGAAGTGCGCCACCACATCCCGGCGCTGCGGCGGCGTGCCCTGGCGGCGGATGGTGAAGATGTAGTCCCAGCGGTCGGCATGGAACGGGTCGGTCAGCATCGGCGAGCCGAGGATGTCGCGCACCTGGGCACGGGTCATGCCGGGCTGCACCCGGGCGGCGAGCTCCTGCGTGACCACGTTGCCCTGCACGATGTCCATGCGGTAGGGCGTCACCACACCGAGGAAGCTGTCGCCCGACGTGAGCGACGGCAGGGCTGGCAGCGACGGCAGGTAGGCGCAACCTCCCAGGGCCAGTGGCAGCCAGAGCAGGCCAGCCAGGCGGGACAAGCGGCGAACAGGTGCGGAGGTGGTCAAGGGTCGGGCCCGACGGTGGGTGCTGGAGAGGCTGGCAGCGCCTGGCGCTGGGCAGTCTGCAGCGGGCTGGATATCATCGACGATTCTAGCCATCCACCATGCCCCACCGCGCCGCCCCGCCCCAGTCCCACGCCGACGAGCTCAAGAGCAGCGGCCTGAAGGCCACGCTGCCGCGCATCAAGATCCTGGAGATCTTCCAGCGCACGCAGCAGCGCCACATGACGGCCGAAGACGTGTTCAAGGCCCTGCTGAAGGACGACGCCGACATCGGCCTGGCCACCGTCTACCGGGTGCTGATGCAGTTCGAGCAGGCCGGCCTGCTGTCACGCAGCCACTTCGAATCCGGCAAGTCGGTGTTCGAGCTGAACGAAGGCCAACACCATGACCATCTGGTGTGCCTGACCTGCGGCCGGGTGGAAGAGTTCTTCGACCCCGAGATCGAGCAGCGCCAGCG
>JAGOBT010000227.1:1634-5850 GCA_017999135.1 Burkholderiaceae bacterium | reverse complement strand
CGCGACCACGTCCAGACCAAACCGCCGGACACGGCGGTGGTGTACATCGGGTTTCGGTGCGCGAAGAGCCTGCCATCCCTGGAGTTGAAATGAGCGTTCCGCTGTTCCGTTCGGTCTCACCCATCCTGTCCGTCGCAAACGTCGATGCGGCGATCTCTTTCTACGAGTCCGTCCTGGGCTTTCGGCTCGGCTGGAAGTGGGGAGATCCCGCGACGGTCGGGTCGGTCTGTCGAAACGACGTCGAGCTGATGCTGGAGCGGTCACCAACGGCGGATGCCTTGGCCCCCGCCAGGATCTACGTCGTGGTCTCTGGCTTGGAACGATATTACGCCGAGGTCATTGCGGCAGGCGCAAAGGTCACTTGCCCGCTTGCGGCTCGCGACTACGGCATGAAAGACTTTCGAATCGTTGATCCCGACGGAAATCAGATTTCGTGCGGCGAGGCGCTGGGCTAAATGAGCCCCTACGTAGCGCCGCAGCACATGATGGCGAACCACGGGATCAAGCGGACCGCCGAAGAACTTCGCTGACCGGTTTCGGCTTCGCACGGCCCCGGCGTCCGATTACCGGAACGTTGACGCAACCCACGGTCCGGCCTTCAGTCGCGCCACCGGAACGCTCAGGCGCCGTCAAGCGCCCCTGGCGTTGCCCACCTCCACCACCCTTCCCTCCCCCGTCAAAAACGCCACCCGCACCGCTGCCCCAGGGTTCGTGTTGCGCACCGCATCCCGGTACCGGATCATCTGCTCCACCAACGCCGGCTGTTCGTCAGGCCGGGGGGCGCTCTTGTAGTCCAGCACCCACCATTCGCCGGTGTCGCGCCGGCGCACCAGGCGGTCGATGCGCTGGGTAAGGCCTGCGTGCAGCAGGGTGACTTCGTTGCCCTGCCAGTCGATCACCGCGCTGTCCCACGCCCAGCGGCCTTCGCCGGTGCGGATGCGACTGGCCATGGCGGCGGCCTGGTGGGCGACGTCAAGCGGGAGTTCGAATTCACGCGCGGCGCGGGTCACAAAGGCTTGCTGTGCCGGACTCGGGCCCGGCGCCGAATCCGGGCTGGCGGCGCTCTTCAGGCTTTCTGCGGCCTCCACCGCGCCGTGCTCCAGCAGCCAGTGCATGGCTTCGCCCAGTCGGGCGACGTCGGAGCGGGTTTCAACGACTTCATTTTCGATAGCAGCTTGTGACCCTTGCACGCTGGAAACGGGCACAAAAGGCATGAAAAACGTCTCGGCGGCCGCCTCCTGGGCGTCTGGGGCATCCGGGGTGGCTGCGGCGGCCCTTTCAGGCACCTCCACCGCCTGCGCCTGCGGCTCGATGCGGCGCCAGGGGCTGCGGCCGCTGTCGCGGTGGGGCTCCACGGCCGACAGCGCCAGCACCTGGCGGGCGCGGGTCATGGCCACGTAGAGGGCGTTGATTTCTTCGCGGGCTCGCTCGGCCAACTCGGCGGCCAGGGTGTCGGTGGCGCTGGGCGGCGGGCTGGTTTCGCTGGCCAGAAAGACGAAGCGGCGCGGCGCGGGGGCTTCGCCGGGCCAGTCCACCAGCACGCCCATGCTGTCGGCAACGGCGGGCGGCGCGTCGGTGTCGAGCATCAGCACGGCGTCGGCCTCCAGGCCCTTGGCGCCGTGGATGGTCAGAAGGCGCACGGCGGCGGGGTCGGCGCGGCCGGGCGCGGGGATGCCGCCCTGGCGCAGCGCGCGCACCAGCGCATAAGGCGTGAGGTACCGCCCCCCGCCCTGCGCCAGCGCGGTGGTGAGCAGCGCGCGCAGGTTGGCCAGCACGGCCTGGCGCTGCTCGGGGCGGGCGGCGGCGGCAAAGCGGGCCAGCACGTCGCCGTGGTGATAGATGGCGTCCAGCGCGTCGTGCGGCGGCAGGCTGTGCACCCAGGCGGTGTACAGCGCCAACGCGCTGGCGGCGGCCTGCAGCGTGGGCGGCAGGTGATCAGCCTCGGCCAGCAGCAGTACCAGCCAGGGGCGGCCCGGGTGGGCCTCCTCGCGGCGCAGCAGGGCCAGCGCGGAGAGGTCCGCATCGCTGGCGCCGAACAGCGGCGACTTGAGCGCGCGGGCCAGCGACAGGTCGTGCCCGGGCGAGACCAGCACGTCCAGCAGGGCCACCAGGTCGGCCACTTCGGGGGCTTCGGCCAGGTCGGCTTTTTCGGGCTGCACGGTGGCGATGCCCAGCAGGCGCAGTTCGTCGGCCAGGGGGCTGAGGCGGTTGCGCTGGCGCGCCAGCACCATGATTTCTTTCGGCGGCTTGCCGGCTTCGATCTGCGCCGCCACCCAGCGCGCGGCCTGGCGGGCCTCCAACGTGCGCAGGGTTTCCTCGGGCGTTTCACGCGGGGTGGTCAGGCTGTCGCGCCAGGGCAGCTCGGTGGCGTCGGGCGCGCCGTCCTTGCCGGCCTTGGGCGGGCGCGGGATGGGCGGCAGGCGCAGCACGCGGCCGGCGGTGGTGGATTCGGTGGTGTGGCTGCGGTAGCCGTTCCATGCGCCCTCCTCCTGCGCCTGCAACATCACGGCGTTGACCGCGCCGATGACGGCCGGGGCGTTGCGCCGGGTGTGGTCGCAGGCCAGCAGGTCGCCGCCCAGCCCGTCGCGGATGAAGGCTTGCGCGGCCTTGAACACCTGCGGCTCGGCGCGGCGGAAGCGGTAGATGCTCTGCTTGGGGTCACCCACGATGAAAACGCCCGGCGCTGCGCCCGCGCCGGTGTAGCCCGACAGCCAGGCGTGCAGGGCCTGCCATTGCAGCGGGTTGGTGTCCTGGAATTCGTCGATCAGCAGGTGCTTGATTCGCGCGTCCAGCCGCTCCTGGACCCAGCCTGAAAGAACCGGGTCGGCCAGCAGCACCTGCGCGGCGCGCTCGATGTCGTTCATGTCCACCCAGCCGCGTGCGCGCTTGAGCATCGCGTATTCAAGCAGCAGGCAGCGCGTGAGGCGGACCATGCGCTGCTGGTGCTGCCAGGCGGCGTGCTGGCGGGTGGCCTGGCACAGGCGCTGCAATTCCGCCTCGGCGGCCTGGGCGGCGGGGAATTTCTGCAGATGCTTGGTCAGCCGGTCTTCATCGGCCACAAAGAAGGCCTTGCGCAGAACGCGCAAGCGCGCCTCGGCGTCGTCCAGCGCCCAGGCGTCAACCACCGCATCGGCGGCCTTGGGCGCCGTCTTGCCACTTTCCCGGCCCAGCTCGGCCGCCCAGGCCAGCCAGCGCTGGCGGGCCGCGTCACCGCGCAGCGCATCGGCCGGAGCCGCCAGGTCCGCAAGTTCAGGCCAGAGCGCGCCAAATGGGGGCACGGAGGCCTCCACCACGCCGGCGTCGTCGGCCAGCACGAACTCGGTGCGCCGGCTCAAGGCGGCGGCGAGGGCCTTTTGCGTCTGCGCGCGGCCGTGTTCGGCGGCCACCGCCGCGTAGTCGGCGCGCAACGCGGCGTCCGCCGCCACCGTGGCCTGGAACGGGCGCCAGAGGGCGGCCACGGCTTCGTCGTCACATTCCAGCAGCTCGTAGTGCCCAGGCAGGCCGAGCTGCTGCAACACGGCCAGCGGCGCAGTGCGCAGGAGTGCGGCAAACCAGCTGTGGAAGGTGCGGATCTGCACCGGCCGGTCGGCGGCGAGCACGGATCGGTACAGATTTTGTAGCGCCTCATGACCATTCGACGCTGGGATGGGGCGAATTCCTCTTGAAACCAGCTCCTTTATGAGCTTTTGGGTGTCTTTCTCTGCCGCAAAGTCAGCCAGCCACTCCTGCAGGCGTTGGCGCATCTCGCCGGCGGCTTTTTTGGTGAAAGTGATGGCCAGGATTTCATGCGGCGCGGCGCCGTCGAGCAGCGCGCGCACGATGCGAGAGACCAGCATCCAGGTCTTGCCCGCGCCAGCGCAGGCTTCCACCGCCACGCTGCGGCGCGGGTCGCAGGCGATGGCGTAGAAGGCCTCGCGGGTGGCGGGATCGCCGTTAATCTCATACGCGGCCTTGCTCATGTGGCCCCCACTCTCTCCCACGGCGTGTGGGTCGCTGCCCCCCAGGGGGGCTGAGGCCTGCGGCTCAGAGCCTGCTCGCGCAGGCTCGGACGGGCCGAAGAGGATCGGCGTCTCGCCGACCCGCGCCCTGCAAGGGTTCGCGCCTTGGGGCGGCCCGGCGGCGCTCATGTCGGTCCCTCCTCGGTTGGCGTGGCGGGCACGGCCCAGCTGTCCTTGCGGCACAGGCCGCGCGCGGCGCACCAGTCGCAGGCGCTGCC
>JAGOBT010000227.1:0-1534 GCA_017999135.1 Burkholderiaceae bacterium | reverse complement strand
GGGCGTGGGGGGCGGCACCGGAGCCGCGGTCAGTTCGCGCGGGGGGCGCGGGTCGTCCGCCTCGCTCGCCAGGCCTTCGAGCAGCAGCGCCTGCACCAGCGGGCTAGGCAGCAGCGGCTCGCCACTCTCGTCGCCCTGGCGCCAGAAGATGTCGCACGCGGGCGCCTGCAAGGCATAGGCCCAGGCGGCACGGTGGGCAGTACCCAGTTCTGCCCTGCTGGGCAGGCCGAGCGCTGCGCGCTGCGTGGCCGTCCAGGGGCCGGGCGGCTCGGGAGCGGCGGGCAGGCGCACGTCGTCACAGCCGGGCAGCACCGCCGCGGCAAAGGGGCGCGCCAGCATCTGGCTCAGCGGCAGGATGGTGACCTGCTCGCGCACCGGGTGCGGCGGCACGTGGCTGGCGGCTTCGAGCACCGCATCCACCCAGCTGGTGAACTCGCTCAAGGAAAGGCGACGGGCGGCGCCGCGCACATCGGCAAACTCGGCCTGGGCGCCCTCCTCCAGCCGCAGCACGGCCAGCAGGCCCGCGCCGGCGGCATCCAGGGCCATCGGCCCTGCCAGGCCGGTGGTGTGCAGCAATGCGCGCAGATCGCCCAGCCAGGCGGCCAGGGGTCGTGGCGAGCCGAAGCGGGCGCGGGTGGCAGCGACGTCGGCCACCCGCGGAGCCAGAGCCGCAGCTTTGGCGTCCGGGCTGTCGGGCGTGCACAGGCGTTCAGCGTCACGCCAGTCGCGCAGGCCCTGGCGGCGCAGCCAGGCTTCGAGCGCCAGGCGCGTCGGCTCATCGCCCCAGGCCGGCGTGTTCTTCAGGGCGTCGAGCACGTCGTCGCTGCTGGCGTTCCAGGCCAGGGCGCGCAGCAGGGCCATGAGTTCGGCCGCCACGCGGGTGGTGGAGAGTTTCCAGCCGTTTTCATCGCGGATGGCCACGCCCCGCGCACCCAGCAGTGCACGCACGCGGCGGGTGAGCGCGCGGTCGGTGGCGGCCAGGGCCACGGGCACGCGGCCGGCCTCGATGTGGGCCAGCACCCGGGCGGCGGCGCGTTCGGCTTCATCCTCGGTGTCGACAGCGGGGAACAGGCGCACCTCGCCGCGCGGGGCGTCCAACGGTAGCGCCAGGGTTTCGGCGCGCTCGCCCCAGCGCGCGGCCAGGGCACTGGTCAGCGGGTCGGGCTGGAAGCCTTCAAGCACGAAGACCGCGTCCACCGTGTCCAGCGCCAGCGGGCCATAGAGCACGTCGGGCGCCTGCGCCGAGGTGGCGGCCCAGACCAGCGCCAGGCGGGCCACGGCGGCCTCGAAAGCCAGTGGGCCGGTTTCAGCGCCGGCCACCACCGGCGTCATCGCGGCGGCCCAGGCCAGGCGCTCGTCGGGCGCGTGCGCCGCCGCCAGCGCGGCAAGTTGCGTGGCCGACTCCACCAGGGCGCCGGCCAGCACGTCACGCTGCGCGCCCAGGCCGGCGCGCTCCAGCAGGTTCTGGGCCAGCGGCAGGTCGCGTGCGGGGTCAAAACTCAGGTCATCCGGACCCGGGCTGAACGGTGCCAGC
>JAGOBT010000226.1 GCA_017999135.1 Burkholderiaceae bacterium | reverse complement strand
GCCGGCACGCTGGCGCGGCACACGCCGTGGAAGCCATCACAGCCGGCGATGAAGTCGGCCTGCACCGTGTGGCGCACGCCGTCCTTGACGTAGCTGACGCTGGGCTGGGCGCTGTCGAAGCCCTGCACCGCCACCTCATCCGCCTCGTAGACGGTGGGCAGGCCGGCGGCGCTGCGGGCCGCCATCAGGTCGCGCGTGACCTCGGTCTGGCCGTAGACCATCACCCGCTTGCCGGTCAGGCCCAGCAGGTCGATGCGGTGGCGCTGGTTGCCGAAGCACAGCTCCACGCCGTCGTGCGGCAGGCCTTCAGTGTCCATGCGGGCAGCCACGCCGGCCTCGCGCAGCAGGTCCACCGTGGTCTGCTCCAGCACGCCGGCGCGGATGCGGCCCAGCACGTAGTCGGCACTGCGCTGCTCGATCACGATGTTGGCGATGCCCGAGCGGGCCAGCAACTGCCCGAGCAGCAGGCCCGAGGGGCCGGCGCCGACGATGGCAACCTGGGTCTTCATGCAGCGGCTCCCGCTTGTCTTGATGGTTGTCAAGCTTAGGGGGCGCCCGCCGGCGCGCTCAAGGCCTGCAGCGATCAAACGCTTGCACAATTCGAACATGGCTTCTTCCAAGCAAGGGCTGCCGCCCGCACCCGTGGCCGGCCTGCTGCCCACCTATGCGCTGTATGGCGAGCCCGGCCGCACCCAGGCCACCGACTGGCTGCACTGCGAGCGCATCGCCGAGCGCAGCCAGCGGCATGACTGGGAGATCCGCCCGCACCGGCATGCGGCGCTGGTGCAGATCCTGCACATCGCCCGGGGCACGGCCCAGGCCTGGCTGGACGGCCGCAGCCTGCCGCTGGCCGGGCCCTGCGTGCTGCTGCTGCCGGCGCTGGTGCCGCATGGCTTCGTGTTTGCGCCCGACATCGACGGCACGGTGGTGACCGTGCTGGAGCAGCACCTGGCCCGGCTGCTGGCCGGCACGCCGGCCCTGGCGGCGCAGCTGGGCCAGGTGCAGTGCTGCCAATGGCCGGACGGCGCGCCCGCGGCCGCAGCGCTGCTGGCGGCGGTGGACCAGCTGCGTGCCGAGTTCGCCGCCAGCGCCAGCTGGCGCGAGCTGGCGCTGGACGCCGCCCTGCTGCAGCTGGTGGTGCAGCTGGGGCGCGTGCTGCCCGGCCAGGCGCAGGGCGATGCGGCGGTGGCGCGCACCGGTGCCCGCGCGCTGGCCCATGTGCAGCGGCTGCGCGCGCTGGTCGAGGCGCGCTTCCGCCAGCAGCCCGGCCTGGCCGAGCTGGCGGCGCTGCTGGGCATCACGCCGACCCAGCTCAACCGGGTGTGCCACCAGGTGCTGGGCCACTCGGCGCTGGGCGTGCTGCACGGCCGGCTGGTGCTGGAGGCCCAGCGCGACCTGGCGTACACCACGCTGTCGATCAAGCAGATCGGGCTGGACCTGGGCTTTGCCGACGCAGCCTACTTCACCCGCTTCTTCCAGCGTGAGACCGGCCTCACGCCCAGCGCCTGGCGGGCCCGGGCGGCGCGTTAGGGGCGTTGGGGGGCGGGCTGGCGTGCGGTCCGTCACGGGCCGTTGCGTGGGGTTCAAGTTCCGGCACCGGCCTGCCGAAAGTCAGTCCATGCGGGCCCGTTGTCCGTGCCCCTGATCCCTTGCTGGAAGACCACAGGCCATGTCGCAGAACGTCGTGATTGATGACTTGCAGGTCGGGATGTTCGTGCATCTCGACCTGGGGTGGTGGGCGCATCCGTTCGCGCTGTCGAGCTTCCTGATCACCAGCCCTGACCAGATCGCCACCATCCGCGGGCTGGGCCTGAAGCAGCTGCGCTGGAGCCCCGAGAAGAGCCGCCTGCCCGAGCTGCCCCAGCCGCCGGGCGAGGTGGCCGACGCGGACGCCATCGTGGTGGCGGGCGGCGCGCCGCACACCGACGATGGTGCCGGCCCGCCGGCCGGCGATGCCGCAGCGGCTGCCGACGGCATCCCCGTCGCCGCAGCGGCCACGGTTGCCGAGCTGCCGCCACCCGCCGTCATCGGCCCGCAGGCCGCGCACCAGAGCGCGCTGGCCGCGCAGAACGCCGCCCGCCAGCTGTGCGAGCAGCAGTACGGCGAAGCTGGCCGTGCCTGGCATGAGGCCCAGCGCCTGGTGCCGCGGTCACCCGAGCAGGCGCGCGAGGTCACCGAGGGCCTCACCCAGGCGCTGCTCGACAAGCTGATGGTCGACCGCGAGATGTGCGTGCGGGTGATCAGCGACGCCGCTGGCGACCGCGTGTCGGGCCACGCCTTGAACGTGACGGTGATCGCGCTGCTGATGGGCCGGGTGTTCGGCTTCAGCCAGGACGAGATGCTCGACCTGGGCGTGGGTGCGCTGCTGCACGACGTGGGCAAGCTCGATCTGCCCGACCGCGTGCGCCATGCCGACCTGCCGCTGAACCCGCGCGAGCAGCAGGCCTACCGCGACCACGTGACCCTGGGCGTGGCCCTGGGCCAGCGCATGGGCCTGCGTGAAGGCGCGCTGGCGGTGCTGGCGCAGCACCACGAGATGGCCGACGGCAGCGGCTTCCCGGCGCGCCTGAACCTGGACCGCATGGCCGTGGGCGCGCGCATGGTCTCGCTGATCAACCGCTACGACAACCTGTGCAACCCGGCCCAGGTGGCCCATGCGCTGACGCCGCACGAGGCGCTGTCGCAGATCTTTGCGCAGAGCCGCACCAAGTTCGATGCCACCATGCTCAACGCCTTCATCCGCATGATGGGGGTGTACCCGCCGGGCTCGCTGGTGCAGCTGACCGACGACCGCTATGCCACCGTGGTCAGCTGCAACAGCAGCCGGCCGCTGAAGCCGCGGGTGCTGGTGTGCGACACCAAGGTGCCGGTGGAAGAGGCGCTGCTGCTGAACCTGGACACCTGCACCGACCTGGGCATCCGCCGCAGCCTGAAGGCCACCCAGCTGCCCGCCGCCGCGCGCGACTACCTGTCGCCGCGCCAGCGCATGGTGTATTTCTTCGAGCCGGTGCCGTCCGAGCCCGCCCACATCGCCGAGGCACTGGCCGCGTGAACCTGCCGACCGTCCCCGACGCACCGCCGGCCCTGCCCGGCTGGCGCGACCTGCTCAACGCGCTGGGCGAGCCCGCCTGGCTGGTGGAGCCGCTCAGCCTGCAGGTGCTGGCCGTCAACACCGAGGCGCTGGCCCTGCTGGGGCTGGCCGCCGTGGCGGTGCTGGGCCAGCCGGCCGACGGGCTGATCGCCACGCCCGAAGACCTGGCCTGGTGGGACGAAGCCCGCGCCGCCGCCGGGCTGCCTGCTCGCCAGGGGCCGGGCACGCTGCTGTCGGACACCGCGCTGGTGGATGCCGGCGGTCGCCTGGTGCAGGTGACGCGCCGGCTGTGCGCGTTGGGCCCGGCCGATGCGCCGCCGCAGGCCTATCTGGCGGTGCTGCACGACCGCAGCGCCGCCCAGCGCGAGGCCGACGAGCGTGAACTGCTGCTGTCGGAGCTGCAGGCCACGCTGGAATCCACCGCCGACGGCATCCTGGTCACCGACCTGGCTGGCCGCATCCGCGCCTTCAACCGCCGCTTCGCGCAGATCTGGGGCCTGCCCGACAGCCTGCTGACCGAGCGGCAGGACGACGCCGTCTACGACTGGATGCGCCGCAGCGTGGTCGACCCCGAGGCCTACACCCGCCGGCTGGCGCAGATCCACGAGGCCACGCTGCTGCAGGCCAGCGAGCGCATCACGCTGCACTCGGGCCAGGTGCTCGAGCGCGTGACCCAGCCGCAGAACTGCCGCGGCCGCCCCTGCGGCCGGGTGTGGTCGTTCCGCGACCACACCGACCTGGTCAGTGCCGGTCAGCGCATCGAGGCCCTGTCGAGCACCGATGCGCTGACCGGCCTGTTCAACCGCCGGCAGATGACCCAGGCCATCACCGACGCCATCCGCCAGGCGCGCCGCAGCGCCGGCACGCTGGCGCTGCTGCTGCTGGACCTGGACCGCTTCAAGCAGATCAACGACAGCCTGGGCCACGCCGTGGGCGACCGGGTGCTGCTGGATTGCGCCGACCGCCTGAAGACCTGCCTGCGCCAGGGCGACCTGGTGGCGCGTGTGGGCGGCGACCAGTTCGCCCTGCTGGTGCACGAGGCCGACAGCCGCGGCGCCGAGGCCGCCGCCCGGCGCGTGCTGGATGCGGTGTCTCATCCCTGCTCGGTGGAGGGACTGCAGTTCACGCTGACCTGCAGCGTGGGCGTGGCGCTGTTCCCGGCCGACGGCGGCGATGCCGAGACGCTGGTGCGGCATGCCGAATCGGCGATGCAGCGCGCCAAGCAGGGTGGGCGCGGCTGCTTCCGCTTCCACCAGGCGCACCACGACGCCGACATGCGCCAGCGCATGCGGCTGGACCACGCGATGCGCCAGGCGCTGGCCAGCCAGCGCTTCCGCCTGCATTACCAGCCGCAGATCGACCTGAAGACCGGCAACGTGGTGGGCGCCGAGGCGCTGATCCGCTGGCGCGACCCCGAGCTGGGCGAGGTCTCGCCCGGCCAGTTCATCCCGGTGGCCGAGGAGACCGGCTTCATCATCGCCATCGGCGACTGGGTGCTGGAGCAGGCGGTGCGCCAGGCCGCGCGCTGGCGCGACGACGGCTTTGCGGTGCCGGTGTCGGTCAACGTCTCGGCGCTGCAGTTCCAGCAGGCCGACTTCATCGACCGGGTGGCCAGCGTGCTGCGCGAGCACAACCTGGCCGGCGCGCTGCTGGAGCTGGAGCTGACCGAATCCATCCTGGTGCACGACGCCAACGACGCGCTGGCGCGGCTGAGCCAGCTGTCGCAGCTGGGCGTGCGGCTGGCGATCGACGACTTCGGCACCGGCTATTCCAGCCTGGCCTACCTGAAGCGCTTTCCCATCGACCGGCTGAAGATCGACCGCAGCTTCGTCAAGGGCCTGCCGGCCGACGAGAGCGACGCCGCCATCGTGCGCGCCATCGTGCAGCTGGCCCAGGCGCTGGCGATGAAGGTGATCGCCGAAGGCGTGGAGACCGAGCCGCAGCGCGCCTTTCTGCTGGAGCTGGGCTGTGACGAGTTCCAGGGCTTCCTGTACGCCCCGGCGCTGGACGCGCTGAGCTTCGAGGAGCGCGTGCGCCCGGCGCGCGGCCGCCGCAACCGCCCCCGCCTGAGCCTGGTGGTGCGCTGACATCGGCTGCGCCAGCCGGCAGACCTGGCCGGAGCACGGGTGCACAATCACCGCTTGCCCTGGCCCGGCCGGGGACGAGGCGGAGATGATCTACAAGTTCAAGAGCAAGGCCAGCGGCGACATCATCATGATGGGCCCGACCGGTGACGCGCTGCTGCGTGCCATCGGCCGCGCGCCTGCGCCCAAGGGCATCATCGAACCGGCGGCCATGGCCGCGGCGATGACCGCCGTCGAGCAGGCGGTGCTGGCCGACGAGGCCGCCCGCGCCGACGCCGAGCGCGAGGCCGCCGCCCGTGGCGAGCGCCTGGCTCCGCGCGAGGGCGTGGCCCTGCGCCAGCGGCTGTGGCCGATGGTGGACATGCTCAAGCGCGCTGCGGCCGCCGGCGAGCCGGTGGTGTGGGGCGTGTAGGCGACCTGTTGGGAACCAGCCGATGAAGATCTGGAGCGCTGCCTGGAGCAATGGTGAAGCCATGCCGTCCCGCTTTGCCGCCGGCCGCCTGACCGAGGCGGGCGTGGCCTTCTCCGACAACCTGAGCCCGCCGCTGGCCTGGAGCGACCTGCCGGCCGGCACCCAGTCGCTGGTGCTGGTGTGCCACGATTTCGACGTGCCCAGCCGTGCCGACGACGTGAACCAGCCCGACCGCGAGGTGCCGGTCGATCTGCCCCGGGTGGATTTCTTCCACTGGCTGCTGGTGGACCTGCCGCCCA
>JAGOBT010000225.1 GCA_017999135.1 Burkholderiaceae bacterium | reverse complement strand
TCCTTGGCGCGCACGGCCGGGCTCATCGGCATGCTGCGGTTGACCGGCACATCGCGCCAGCCCAGCAGCACCTGGCCTTCGGCCTTCACCGCGCGGGCCAGTTCATGCTCGCAGGCCAGGCGGCTGGCCTGCTCCTTGGGCAGGAAGATCATGCCCACGCCGTATTCACCCGGCGGCGGCAGCGTCACGCCCTGGGTGGCCATCTCGGCGCGGAAGTACTCGTCGGGGATCTGGATCAGGATGCCGGCGCCGTCGCCCATCAGCGCATCGGCACCCACCGCACCCCGGTGGTCCAGGTTCTCCAGGATCTTCAGGCCCTGCTCGACGATGCTGTGGGCGCGCTGGCCCTTGATGTGGGCGACGAAGCCGACACCGCAGGCGTCCTTCTCGTTGGCCGGGTCGTACAGGCCGTGCTGCGCCAGATCGGCAATCTCGGCCGCGGTGGCGGGTGTGGCTTCCATGCCAGAGGTGTGGTCGGTCATGGCGCGCTCCTTCGCAATTCGGGGGATGGCAATTTACTGCAGCGCAGCAAGGGACTCAAGCAAAACTAAATGGGGTCAGGCTTGTTAAAAGCCTGCGCACCACAGCACTGCGCCTTTAAATAGGGACAGATCAGCTGTGGGGCGTGTCAGCCAGAACGAGCAAGTCCCGCGCCTGCGGGCGACCGATCAGGCCGCGCGCGGCGGGCGGCCCCGGGGCCGTGGCTGCACCGGCCGGTCGGTCTGCTGGGCCAGCGCCGCCAGAAAGGCCGCATCGCCCACCGCCCAGCCCTTGCGCACCGCGGCGGCCAGCGCCGCGGTGCGGTCGGCCGCCAGGCCGTCGGCCAGGCAGCGCCGGTAGGCGGCTTCGCGCTCGAAGGGCGTGTTGCCCAGCGCCCACCAGGCAGCGCAGTCGGTGATCAAGGGGTCGCGCCGCTCGCCCAGGCGGTGGCCCAGGCTGGACCAGGCCGCCGCACCACCGCCGGCCGCCTGGCCTTGCAGGTCGACATGCAGCAGTGCGTCCAGCAGGTGCGGCCCGGCCTGCACCACCGCAGTGCGGAAGCGCCCGGCCCACAGCGTGCCGCGCCGGCCGTGGCGGCGGTTGAAGGCGGCGCCATAGCGCCGGCCCAGGCCCTGCATCAGCGTGCCCAGCGCGGTGGCGGTGGCTGGCGTCAGCAGCAGCAGCACCTCGGCGGGCTGCAAGGCATAGCCATGCACGGCCACGCCGTGCTGCAGCGCCGATTCACGCAGCGCCGCCAGGAACTGCCGGCGGTCGTCGTCGTCGACGAACACCGGCTGCGCGCTGTGGCCCAGCATCAGCGCCAGGTGGGCCTGGCCGGCCACGGCCAGTCGGGGCAGGCGGGCCATGGCGGATCAAAAAGTTGAGGCGGCCGGGCCGTCGAGCGCACCGAACAGGTCGTGCCCGGTCAGGCGGCGGTGCTCACGCACCGCGAAGCGGTCGGTCATGCCGGCCACGTAGTCGGCCACGGCGCGGTGGCGGTCGGGCTGGGCGGCGTGCTCGGCCGGCATCTCGTGCGGGGCATCCACATAGGCGGCAAACAGTTCACGCACCACCTGGCGGGCCACGTCGGTGGTGCGCATCACCTGGGGGTGGCGGTACAGCGCACTGAACAGGAAGCGCTTGAGCACCGTGGCCTCGGCATGCATGGCGTCACTGTGGCGCAGCAGGCGCGGCGCCTGGCGGGCCGCATCGGCGCTGGCCGGCGAAGCCAAGGTCAACGCCGCCGCGGTGGCATCGATCACGTCATGCACCTGGGCCGACAACATGCGGCGGATGGTCTCGAACAGCAGCCGCCGGCCGGGCTGCCCGGCCAGTGCCGGATGCTCGGCCAGCGCGGCATCGCGGTGGTGGCGCACCAGCGGCAGCTCGGCCAGCGCGTCGAACTGCAGCAGGCCCGAGCGCACGCCGTCGTCGATGTCGTGGGCGTTGTAGGCGATGGCGTCGGCCAGGTTGCACAGCTGCGCCTCCAGGCTGGGCTGGGTGCCGTCGAGGAAACGGCGGGCCACGCCGCCGGGCTCGGCAGCGTCCAGCGCCAGCGCATCGCGCCGGCTGCAGTGCTTGAGGATGCCCTCGCGCGTCTCGAAGCTGAGGTTCAGCCCGTCGAACGCCGGGTAGCGGATCTCCAGCCGGTCGACCACGCGCAGGCTCTGCAGGTTGTGTTCGAAGCCGCCGTGGGCCTGCATGCAGTCGTGCAGCGCGTCCTGGCCGGCGTGGCCGAAGGGCGTGTGGCCCAGGTCATGGGCCAGGGCGATGGCTTCGACCAGGTCTTCGTTCAGCCCCAGGCCACGGGCGATGGAGCGGCCCAGCTGCGCCACCTCCAGCGAATGCGTCAACCGGGTGCGGAACAGATCGCCCTCGTGGTTGACGAAGACCTGGGTCTTGTAGACCAGGCGGCGGAAGGCGGTGCTGTGCACGATGCGGTCGCGGTCGCGCTGGAAGGCGTCGCGCAGCCGCACTGGCGGCTCGGGGTGGCGGCGGCCGCGGCTGTGCGCCGCATCACTGGCATAAGGCGCCAACGGCACCGCGGGCTCCGCGCCGCTCAGCCCGGCGCCGCGTGGGCGCGGATCACGTCGGCCACCAGTGCGTCGGGCGCCGGCCGCATCGCCGCGCGGCCCAGGCCGTCGATCACCACGAAGCGGATCTCGCCACCCTCGGCCTTCTTGTCGACCCGCATCAGCGCCATCCAGCGGTCGATGGGCAGCACCGACAGCGGTGGCGCCGTCACTGGCAGACCAGCGCGGCGGCACAGCGCCTGCAGGCGCGGCACCAGGGCGGCATCGACCAACCCCAACCGCGCCGACAGCTCGGCCGCCAACACCATGCCGCAGCCCACCGCCTCGCCATGCAGCCAGGCGCCGTAGCCCAGGCCGGTCTCGATGGCATGGCCGAAGGTGTGGCCGAAGTTCAGGATGGCGCGCAGGCCGCCTTCGCGCTCGTCCCGGCCCACCACCCAGGCCTTGATCTCGCAGCTGCGCTGGACCGCATGGGCCAGCGCGGAGCGGTCACGCGCCATCAGCGCGTCGAGGTTGGATTCGATCCAGGCCAGGAAGTCGACATCGGCGATCGGCCCGTACTTGATCACCTCGGCGAGGCCGGCCGAGAACTCGCGCGCCGGCAGGCTGTCCAGCAGGTCCAGATCGCACAGCACCCGCGCGGGCTGGTAGAACGCGCCGATCATGTTCTTGCCCAGGGGGTGGTTGATCGCGGTCTTGCCGCCCACCGACGAATCCACCTGCGACAGCAGCGTGGTGGGCACCTGCACGAAGGGCACGCCGCGCATGTAGCAGGCGGCGGCAAAGCCGGTCATGTCGCCCACCACGCCGCCGCCCAGGGCATACAGCACCGTCTTGCGGTCGCAGCCGGCGGCCAACAAAGTGTCGTAGACCTGCTCCAGCACGGCAGCGGTCTTGTGTTCTTCGCCGTCGGGCAGGGCCAGTTGCAGCACGCGGCGGTGGCGCTGGCGCAACTGCACGGCCAAGGCCTCGGCGTACAGCGGCGCCACCGTGGTGTTGCTGACGATCAGCGCGTCGGCCGACGCCGGCAGGTCGGCCCAGGAGGCCGGGTCGGCCAGCAGGCCGCTGCCGATGTGGATGTCGTAGCTGCGGTCGCCGAGGGCGATGGGGACAATCAGGGTCGGCATGGCAGTTGGCGTTCAGGGAGAAGGTCGGCACCTGGCATGGGCCGTCAGATCAACAACAATGCAGCGCGGCCACCCGGCACCGCATCAACCACCAGCCGCCTGTCGAAGCTGACGAGACGACCGCCGCGCGAGACGGCCAGTGCCAGCAGCGCACTGTCGGTGACCTGGCTGTGGTGCAGCAGGCGGTCAGACGCCAGGCGCATCGCCTGCAGCGGGCTCCCGTCGTCGGGCCAGAAGACGTGGCCGGGCTGGGCGGTCAGCGACGCCAGCACCGGGACGACGGCTGCCGGTGTTCCAGGCGAGTTGGGATACCGCGGGTTGCCGACGATGCGCAGCACGGCGTTTTCGGTGATCGGGCAGGTGGCCCAAGCCTGGGGTTGCCGTTGTGCAAACCAGGTGTGGGCGGGCTCGTGCAGCGTGTGCAACGGGTCGATCAGCGCGATCAGGACGTTGACATCCAGCAGCAACGCCATCAGGGCGCCTCGTCGCGCAACTGGTTCACCACATCGAGTGTGGCCGCGGTGGCCCCGGGCTGCCGGGGCAGCAACCGGATCCCATTGCGCACTGCGGCAGGCTGCTCCATGTCACGCGTCAATCCCTGGCGGGCCAGTGCAGACAGGACTTCACCGACGCTCTTGCGCTCTCGCTCGGCCAGGCTGCGCACGGCAAGCAGCACGTCATCGTCGATGGCCACGGTTGTTCTCACGCGCACCCTGCATCAAACATCAAACATCACGCATCATAGCGTGATGCCCAACGCCGGTCAGGGGCTGGACGGGGGCGGCACCACCCGGCCCACGGTGGCCGGCACCTGCATCGGGTCGACCAGGCCGGCCAGCTCCAGCTGCATGAGGATCATGTTGACCAGGGTGGGCACCGACGGGCGGCCGGTCTCGATGGTGAAGTGGCAGGTCTCACGGTACAGCGGGTCGCGCTCGCGGTACAGGTCGCGCAGGCGGCGCAGCGGGTCACGCACCTGCAGCAGCGGGCGCTGCGTGTCGTGGCGCAGGCGCCGGAACAGTTCTTCGGGCGTGGAGCGCAGGTAGATCACCTGGCAGTGCTGCTTCAGGGCATCGCGGTTGGCCTGCCGCAAGACGGCCCCGCCACCCGTGGCCAGCACCGTGCCGGTCTGCTGGCAGAGGCGGGCAATGGTCTGCTCTTCCAGATCCCGGAAGGCCGCCTCGCCCTGCTGCTCGAAGTAGACCCGGATCGAGCCGCCAATGGCGTGCTCGATCTCATGGTCGCTGTCGACGAACTTCCAGCCCAGCTGGCGCGCCAGGTGGCGGCCCACCGTCGACTTGCCGCTGCCGGGCATGCCGACCAGGGCCAGCGGCGCGCCGGGCCGTTCAGTCAAGGCGAGCAGCTGCCATCGCCACCTGGCTTGGATGCCGTCCTGACAGTGAGCGCGTAAGTGGTTGACAGCCCGCTTGGCGACGTGACGGTCACGAAGACCAGCGCTTCCGTCGGCCCCTGGAACGTCACGCCAATCACCGCATTGGACGCTTCACTGGTGCTGGGAACTGGCGAGCCGCCCCCCACACGCACCTGGACACTGTCGGTGGGCGTGCTTGCCGTGATGATGGACCCTGCTGCGACAGGATTCAGCCGCCCGCGTGCACCGCCGACGGTCAATGGGCTCCCGACCGCGTATTGATTGGCATCACCGACCGTGAAGATGAGGGACCCACTGTTGCGCGCAGCCCCATCTCGACCGAAGTAGAACGTCTGCCCGCTGTTGACCTGCGCAAAGGAACCGACGTTCAGCGGAGAAGACCCCACTTGCAAGGTGGTTGGCGCGCAGGACGCACTGCCCAGGCCCGATGTGTCGGCCCACAGCAGCCGGGCGGCAGACGTCGACAGCACTGTCTCGATGGATCTTCGGACATACACACTGCGTGCGCCACTGCCGCCAGGCCCGCTCCAGGTTGCATCACAGGTCGACGGGCGGGACGGCAGACCCACATCGAACGACAGCAATGCGCCCTGCACAGACCCGAACGAGCCAGGCACCACGCACGCCGCGCTGCGGTTGCCGCCCAGAGGGATGACCTCGTCCACACTCGCGTCGAACACCCCATCGAACAACCGGTCCTTGTACAAGTCACCCAGATCCTGGAACGGTTCGCCCGTGTCGTACTGGTTGTTGCCGTTGACGTCGATGAACGACTCCTCACCCGCCGCGTAGGCCGTCACCGTGACCCGGCCATCCTCTGGCCGCGGGTTCGACGATTGGAACCCTGCCACGGCCA
>JAGOBT010000224.1 GCA_017999135.1 Burkholderiaceae bacterium | reverse complement strand
CTTCAGGCTGTAGCTCAGGATGTTGCTGCGGCAGTGCGGTGCCGGACGCAGCCGCACGATGTGCGGCGACATGCCCACCCGCCGGTCGTAGGTGTAGTGGGTGACGTGGTTCAGGGCGACGTGGATCGACACGGTGTGCTTTCAGAGAATGCGATGCTGCGCCGCAGCATTGTCGCCTGCGGGACTGGGATCAGGCAGGGACGAGGAAGTCGCGGCTGATGCCCGCGCCGATGTCGTTGACGCGGTCCAGGAACTGGGTGAGAAAGGCGTGCAGACCGGTGGCCAGGATCTCGTCGATGCGGCCGAACTGCAGGTCACTGCGCAGCCGGCCGGCGCGGCGGCGGGTTTCACCGCTCTGGGCGTTGGCCACCAGGTCGAGGTTGGCCACCACCTCGTTCATGCAGGCGGCCAGGCTGCGCGGCATGTCGGGCCGCAGGATCAGCAGCTCGGCCACCTTGTCGGGGCGGATCACGTTGCGGTAGACCTTGCGGTAGATCTCGAAGCCGGACACCGACCGGAGGATGGCGCTCCAGTGGTAGAAGTCGACTTCGGGCGCGCTGTCGTCGGCCCAGGTGCCGAAGTAGTCGCCGGCCAGGGCATGGAACTTCACATCCAGCAGGCGGGCAGTGTTGTCGGCCCGCTCCAGGAAGGTGCCGATGCGGATGAAGTGCAGCGATTCGTCCTGCAGCATGGTGCCCACGCTGACACCCCGGCTCAGGTGCGAGCGGAACTTCACCCATTCGAACAACGCCGCCGGGTCGCGCTCGAAGGCGTCGCTCTTGAGCATGCGGTTGAATTCCAGCCAGGTCTGGTTGGTGGTCTCGAACAGTTCGGTGGTGAGGGTGCCGCGCACGGCACGGGCGTTCTCGCGCGCGGCGTGCAGGCACGAGACGATGGACGACGGATTGCTGGCGTCGCGCACCATGAAGTCCATGACGTTGGCGGCATTCACTGCGTCGTGCTTCTGGTGGAACGACCAGGTCAGCTCCGAAATGCCCAGCACGCCGGCCCAGCCCTCTTCGGCCCGGTCGGCCGACTGCGGCAGCAGCGAGGTCTGGTAGTTCACATCGAGCATGCGGGCGGTGTTCTCGGCCCGCTCCATGTAGCGGCTCATCCAGAACAGGTGATCAGCGGTTCTTGACAGCATGTTGTTGTGTTCCCTCGTTGTCAGGCTTCCAGCACCCAGGTGTCCTTGGTGCCGCCGCCCTGGCTGCTGTTGACCACCAGCGAGCCCTCCTTCAGCGCCACGCGGGTCAGCCCGCCCGGCACCATCTGCACGTTCTTGCCCGTCAGCACGAAGGGCCGCAGGTCGATGTGGCGCGGGGCCACGCCGCTTTCCACGAAGGTGGGCGTGGTGCTCAGTGCCAGCGTGGGCTGGGCGATGTAGTTGCTGGGCCGGGCCAGCAGCACCTCGCGGAACTCGGCGATCTCGGCCTTGGTGGATGCCGGGCCGACCAGCATGCCGTAGCCGCCGGCGCCGTGCACTTCCTTCACCACCAACTCGGGCAGGTGGTCGAGCACATACTTCAGGTCGTCGGCCTCGCGGCACAGGTAGGTGGGCACGTTCTCCAGGATCGGCTTCTCGCCGAGGTAGAACTCGACCATCTTCGGCACATACGGATAGATCGACTTGTCGTCCGCCACGCCGGTGCCGATGGCGTTGCACAGGCTGATGTTGCCCTTGCGGTAGACGTCCAGCAGCCCGGCGCAGCCCAGCGTGCTGTCGGGCCGGAAGGCCTTGGGGTCGAGGAAGTCGTCGTCCACCCGGCGGTAGACCACGTCCACCCGGCGTGGGCCCTGGGTGGTGCGCATGTAGACGAAGTTGTCCTTGACGAACAGGTCCTGCCCTTCCACCAGCTCCACGCCCATCTGCTGGGCCAGGAAGGCATGCTCGAAGTAGGCGCTGTTGTACATGCCGGGCGTCAGCACCACCACCGTCGGGTCGTTGACGCCGGCCGGTGCCACATCCCGCAGGGTTTCCAGCAGCAGGTCGGGGTAATGCGCCACCGGCGCCACCCGGTGCTGGGCAAACAGCTCGGGGAACAGCCGCATCATCATCTTGCGGTTCTCGAGCATGTAGCTCACGCCGCTGGGCACGCGCAGGTTGTCTTCCAGCACGTAGTAGGTACCGCTGCCGTCGGGCTGGGCGGCGCGCACGATGTCGATGCCGGCGATGTGCGAATAGATCTGGCCCGGCAGGTCCACGCCCATCATCTCGGGCCGGAACTGGGCGTTCTTCAGCACCTGCTCGGCCGGCACCACGCCGGCCTTCAGGATCTCCTGCCCGTGGTAGACGTCGTGCAGGAAGCTGTTGAGCGCCTTCACCCGCTGGGCCAGGCCCTGCTGCATGCGGGCCCACTCGTCGCTGGGGATGATGCGCGGGATCACGTCGAACGGAATCAGCCGCTCGGTGCCGGCGCCGTCTTCATCCTTGGCGCCGTAGACGGCGAAGGTGATGCCGACGCGGCGGAAGATCATCTCCGCCTCGTCGCGGCGGGCGGCCATCAGTTCACGCGGTTGCTGTTGCAGCCAGCGGTCGAAGCCGCTGTAGTGCGGTCGCACCGCGCCAGCACCGGCCTGCATTTCGTCAAAGGAAGGTTTCATGGGGAAGGGGCTCCTGGCCCTGACGAGTTAGCAACATTCGCACCACCCACGGGCGCAGCCGCGTGCCAGTAGCGGCGGCGCACGTCGCGGGTGCATGCGCCCGCACCATCGTGCCACAGCCATGCACCACAACCATCCGTACGAACCACATCGATCCGCCGCTCGGCATAGCGGGCCAGCACGTCGGGCGCCGGGTGGCCGAAGCGGCTGCGGTAGCCGGCCTGCACCACGGCCAGCCGTGGCTGCACCGCATCCAGGAAGTCGGCGGTCGACGAGGTGCGGCTGCCGTGGTGCGGCACCACCAGCATGGTGCTGGCCAGCGCCGCGCCGGTGCGCCGCAGCAGCGCCGCCTCCTGCGCGGCTTCGATGTCGCCGGTGATCAGCAGGCTGCGGCCCTGCGCATCCTGCACCCGCAGCACGCAGGACACGGCATTCGGCTTGCCGGCGAAGGCCACGTCGTCGGGCGTGGGGTGCAGCACGCTGAACTGCACGCCGTCCCAGGTCCAGGCCTGGCCGGCGCGGCACGGCGTGTGCGCCAAGCCCTGACCCAGCAACGGATGGCCCGGCTCCAGCGAGCTGCTGAGCGCACGCACCGGGTGCGCCGCCAGCAGGCTGGCGGCACCGCCGACATGGTCGGTGTCGCGGTGGCTCAGCATCAGCAGGTCGATCGGCCCGTCGCCGCGGGCGCGCAGCAGCGGCAGCAGCACGCGCTGGGCGGCGTCGCTCTCACGCGAATACAGCGGCCCGGCGTCGTACACCAGCAAGTGGTGGCGGGTGCGCAGCAGCAGCGCCGTGCCCTGCCCCACGTCGGCCGCCAGCACGCTGAACTGGCCCGGTGCCGGGCGGTCCAGCGGCGGCCACAGCAGCGGAAGCACCAGTGGCAGGGCCAGCCAGCGCCAGGCCCAGGGCGCGGGCAGCACCGCCACGGCCGCGCCCAGCGCTGCGGCAACCACCAGCCAGCCGGGCGCGGCCGGCACCTGCCACACCGCCAGCGGCACCTGGGCCAGCCAGCCCAGGCCCCAGACCAGCGCCTGCACCAACCAGGCTGACACTGCCCACAGCCCGGGCACCAGCATGCCGGCCAGGGCCAGCGGCGTGATCAGCAGCGTGACCAACGGAATCGCCACCAGGTTGGCCAGCACACCCACGGCGCTGAATTGCTGGAAGAAGACCAGCGACAAGGGCGCCAGCCCCAGCGTGGCCACGGCCTGGGCGCGCAGGTGCCCGGCCAGCAGGCCGCGCGGGCCAGGGCCAGGGGGCGGTGCCCCGGCAGCCGGCTCGCTGGCCATCAGCAGGGCCACGGCGGTGAACGACAGCCAGAACCCCGGCTGCAGCAAGGCCCAGGGGTCGACCGCCGTCACCACCACCGCCGCCGCCAGCAGCACCAGCGCCCAGGGCCAGCGCCAGCCGGCACTGCGCAACACCACCGCCACGGCCAGCATCAGCACGGTGCGCTGGGCCGGCACGCCCCAGCCGGCCAGCAGCGCATAGCCGGCGGCCGCCGCCAGGCCGAGCCAGCGCGCCGCGGTGGGTGCAGGCAGCCAGCGCATGGCGCGCGGGCTGCGGCGCCAGGCCCCGCCGGCCAGCGCGGCGGCGAGCCAGGCGAACATGGTGACGTGCACGCCGCTGATGCTGACCAGGTGCGCAATGCCGGTGGTGCGGAACAGCTCCCAGTCGTCCCGCTCGATGGCGGCCTGGTCGCCCACGGTCAGTGCCGCCAGCACGCCGGCGGTGCGGGTGTCGGCCACGGCGCGCTGCAGCCGGTCGCGCAGCGTCTGGCGCAGCCGGTCGACCGGGTGCCCGGCAGCGGCGTCCAGCAGCATGGCGGGTTCCCAGCCCTTGACCACCCGCACATAGCCCACGGCGCCCACACCCTGCTCGAACCACAGCAGTTCGACATCGAAGCCATGCGGATTGAAACTGCCGTGCGGGCGCTTCAGCCGCAAGGGCAGGCGCCAGCGCTGGCCCGCGCGCAGTTCGTCGCGCGGGTCGTCCAGCCAGGTCTCGTCCCGGTACTGGGTGTACCAACCCAGGCTCAGGCGTGGCGGCAGCGCCACCGGCTGGCCGCGCCGGGTGGCGCTTTCCACGTCGAAGTGGAAGCGGGTGCCGGCCGGCCCGGTCTGCGGCAGGCTGGACACCACGCCGGTGACGACCAGGTCCTGCCCCTCCAGCGCCTGGGGCAGGCGTTGCGCCAGCCGCGCATCGGCCCGCCAGCCGGTGCTGCCCAGTGCCAGCAGCAGCAGCGCCAGCGGCCACAGCCAGGGCTGCAGGCGCCACGCGGCCAAGCCGGCCGCCAGCGCCGCCAACACCAGGCCGGCATGGGCCATGGCCGGCCACAGCACCGGTTGCTGCAGTTGCAGCGCCAGGCCCAGCAACCAGCCCAGGCCGCTGGCCACCGCCAGCCAGCCGGCCGCACGCACACCCAGGCGGTGGCGGACCCTGCCCCGCTGCACGGCTGCAGGCCACCCTGAGTTGCTGCCCGCCGCCATGGGCCCAGTGTAGGATCGCCGGCCCACCCTGAAACAACCCCGAAACCCCCACCATGTCCGTCTACGACAAGCTCACTGAACTGGGCATCAGCCTGCCCCCGGTGTCCACGCCAGCCGCCGCCTACGTGCCCTTTGTACGCACCGGCAACCTGGTCTTCCTGTCCGGACACATCGCCCGGCGCGATGGCAAGCCCTGGGTGGGCCAGCTGGGCAACGGCACCGCCACCGACGAAGGCAAGGCCGCCGCCCGCGCCATCGCCATCGACCTGCTGGGCACGCTGCACGCCGCCGTGGGCGACCTGAACAAGGTCACCCGCATCGTCAAGCTGCTGGGCCTGGTCAACAGCGCGCCCACCTTCACCGAGCACCACCTGGTGGTCAACGGTGCGTCCGAGCTGATCGGCCAGGTGTTCGGCCCGGCCGGTGCCCATGCCCGCAGCGCCTTCGGCGTGGCGCAGATCCCGATGGGGGCCTGTGTCGAGATCGAGTTGATCGCCGAGGTGGCGTGATCCGGCTGCACCGATGAGATCACCCGCCCGCCTGTTGCTGGGCGGCATGGTGGTGGTGCCGCTGCTGGCCGTGGGGGCGGCGCTCTACACCCAGTACCGCATGGACATGATGCCCTGCGCCTGGTGCGTGCTGCAGCGGCTGTTCTTCGTGGGGGTGGCCCTGGCCGGTCTGCTGGGCCTGCTGCTGCCGGGGCTGCTGCTGCGCCGGCTGGCGGCGGGGTTGGCGCTGCTGGCCGCGCTGGCCGGCATCACTGCCGCGCTGTGGCAGCACTTCGTGGCGAACGATTCGGCGTCCTGTGG
>JAGOBT010000223.1 GCA_017999135.1 Burkholderiaceae bacterium | reverse complement strand
CGCCAGCTCCACATCGTTGCGCACGCCGGTCTTCTCCAGGATGCGCGCCCGGTAGGTGCTGACGGTGTTCGACGACAGCACCAGCTGCTCGGCGATCTCGCCCACGCTGCGGCCGGCGGCCAGCAGGCGGAAGACCTGGTACTCGCGGTGCGACAGCCGCTCGTGCAGCGGCGCCTCGGGCGCGCTGCTGCGGCTGCCGGCGGGCACCAGCTGCTCGGCCATCAGCTCGGCCACGCCGGGGGTGATGAACAGCTTGCCCTGAGCCACGCGGCGGATGGCGTCGATCAGCTGCTCGCTGTCGGCGCTCTTGTTCAGGTAGCCGGCGGCGCCCAGCTTCAGGCTGCGCACCGCGTACTGGCGGTCGGGGTAGGTGCTCAGCATCAGCACCGGCAGGCGCGGCGCCTCGGCCTTCAGCGCCTTCAGCACGTCCAGCCCGTCGCGCTGCGGCATGGCGATGTCGAGCAGCACCACGTCGATGCCGCCGCGGCGCACCTGGGCCAGCGCGTCGGGGCCGTCGGCGGCCTCGCCGGCCACGGCGATGTCGGCCGCGTCGGCCAGGATCTGCTTGATGCCCTGGCGCACGATCAGGTGGTCGTCACACACCAGCACGCGGATCATGGCGCCGCCCCCGCTGCCGTTGCGCCCGGCGGGTTGTTCGGCAGATGCAGCGGCATCACCAGCCGCACCCGCGTTCCCTGGCCGGGCGCGCTGTCGATGTGCAACTGCCCGCCAAAGTGGCCGGCCCGCTCGCGCATGCCCAGCACGCCGTAGCTGCGTGCATCGGCCAGCGCCTGCGGCGGCGCGCCAACGCCGTCGTCGCGCACGCTCAGGTACAGCACCGGGTCGGGCGGGTCGTCCACCCACAGCCGCACCTGCACATGGCGGGCGCGGGCATGCCGGGCCACGTTGCTCAGCATCTCCTGGAAGATGCGGAAGATGGCAATGGCCTGGCCGCCCTCGGGCGGCGGCACGCCGGCGGCCACGGTGATCTGCAGGTCGGCCTGCAGCCCGGCCTGGCCCTCGGCCGACACATCGGCGCTGTGGGCGAAGAACTCCTGCGCCTGCCATTCCAGCGCCGCCCACAGGCCCTGGTGGTCCAGGATGCTGGGCCGCAGGTCGGTGATGATGCGGCCCAGGTTGTCCACCGCGCTGTCGATCAGCCGGCCCATGCTGTGGCACTTGCACTGCAGCGGCGGCCGGTCGTCCAGCCGTTTGGCCAGCCAGTGCACATCCATCTTCAGCGCCACCAGCAGTGACCCCAGCTCGTCGTGGATCTCGCGGGCGATGCGGGTGCGCTCCTGCTCGCGCACCGTCTCGCCGTGGTTGGCCAGCTCGCGCAGCCGCGCGGCGCTGGCCTGCAGCTCGGCGGTGCGCTCGGCCACGCGGCTTTCCAGCAGCTCGTTGGTGCGGCGCAGCAGGGCTTGCGCCTCGCGGCGCTGGGTGATGTCGACCAGCGTCACCACCGCGCCCTGCACCACGCCGTGCTCCACGATCGGGTGGCTGGTGTACTCGGCGTCGAAGGCGCTGCCATCGGCGCGCCAGAACACCTCGTCGTCGATGCGGCAGGGCAGGCCCTGGCGGAAGGCCTTGAAGATCGGGCAGTCGCACTCCGGGTAGTGGCGGCCGTCGGCATGGGTGTGGTGGATCAGCTCATGCATGTTGCGGCCGATGATCGAATCGGCCGGCCAGCCCAGCATCTGCGCCGCGCTGCGGTTGACAAACACGCAGCAGCCGGCCATGTCGATGCCGAAGATGCCCTCGCCGGTGGATTCGAGCAGCAGGCTCAGCCGCTCACGCCACACATCGGCCACCTGGCCGGCGCCGGCGACGGCCAGTGTTGGTGCAGAAACCAGGGTCATGCACCGCGACAGCAAGCGCCATGCCGCACCCGCGGTCAATCCTGGTGCTGCAGACCTTGGCGCACGCACCAGGCGGGCGCCACGCACCGCACCAGTGCGCCCCAGTGCGCCCCAGCGCACCCCAGTGCGCATCGGCATGCCCCCCAGCCGGCGGCGGCCGGTGGGCCGCTGGTAGTCTGCACCGCCATGTTGCCCACGCGCCCATTGCCTGCCCGAGCCCGACTGCGTCCGCGCCCCCGCCGCCGAGCGCTGTGGCTGCTGGCGGCGGCGGCGCCGCTGCTGCTGGCCGCGTCCCTGCTGCAGCCGCGCGCGCAAGACCAGGGTCTGCTGTTCGACCTGGCCGGCCGCCCGGTGGACGCGCTGGGCATGCTGCGGGCCGGCTGGCAGCGCCTGCAGCGTGATTGCAGCGCGGTGCAGCGGCCGGCGGCCGGATCACCCGCCTGGCAACAGGCGCAGCACGCGCTGGCCGCGCACAGCCCGCCGGCATCGCACGGGGCGCGCCTGCTGCAACTGCTGCTGGCCGCCCCTGGCGACTGGCTGCTGGCCGAGGTGGTGTGGGACAGGCCGGGCAGCGCGCCAGGCAGCGCCCCGCTGGACCCGGCCATCGTGCCGCTGCGCCGGGTGGGCACGCAGTGGCAGGTGCTGGGCGAAGGCGTGTGGAGCGGTGACACCGGCCCCTGGCATGCGCCGGTGTTCATCCGCCGCTGGCTGCGGCAGCAGGTGCCGGGGCTGCCGCCCGCCCTGTCGCTGTGCCTGGACCCGCGCTGGCCGGCGTTTGCCGGATAGGCGCCGGCCCCGGCGCGTTACCCTTGCGGCTTGTCCGCCAAACGGAGCACGATCCCCATGCAACGCCGTCTCATCGCCCTGGCCATGCCCATCGCCCTGGCCCTGGCCACGGTCACCGCCCAGGCCCAGGCGCCAAACTGGAAGAAGATCCGCATCGGCGTCGAGGGCGCCTACCCGCCCTTCAGCGAGGTGGGCCCCGACGGCAAGCTCAAGGGCTTCGACATCGACATCGCCCTGGCCCTGTGCGCCGAGATGAAGGCCGAATGCACCCTGGTGCAGCAGGAGTGGGACGGCATCATCCCGGCGCTGCAGTCGCGCAAGTTCGACGCCATCGTCGCGTCGATGGCCATCACCGAAGAGCGGCTGAAGGTCGTCAACTTCACCGCCAAGTACTACAACACCCCCAGCCGCCTGGTGGCCAAGGCCGATGCCAAGCTCGAAGCCAGCGCCGCCGGCCTGAAGGGCAAGCGCATCGGCGTGCAGCGCAGCACGATTCAAGACCGCTTCGTCACCGCCACCTTCACCGGCAGCGAGATCGTGCGTTACGCCAAGGCCGACGAGGTCTACCTGGATCTCGCCGCCGGCCGGGTGGACGCGGTGTTCTCCGACACCCTGGCGGTCGACGGCGGCTTCCTGAAGAAGCCGCAGGGCAAGGGCTTCGCCTTCTTCGGCCCCAGCTACGACGACCCCAAGTTCTTCGGCACCGGCTCGGGCATTGCGGTGCGCAAGGCCGACACCGCGCTGCAGGCGAAGTTCAACGCCGCCATCGCCGCCATCCGGGCCAACGGCGTGTACAAGAAGATCAACGACAGATACTTCGACTTCGACGTCTACGGCAAGTAGGCCGCCGCTCCATGCTGCATGGCTACGCGCTCAGCCTGCTGGAAGGCGCGGCGCTGACCCTGTCGGTGGCGGTGCTGTCGCTGGGCATCGCGCTGGTGCTGGGGCTGGCCGGGGCGGTGGCCAAGCTGTCGGGCTGGCGGCTGGCCCGGGGCGTGGCGCAGGCCTACACCACGGTGATCCGCGCCGTGCCTGATCTGGTGCTGATGCTGCTGGTGTTCTACGGCGGGCAGATGGCCGTCAACGGCCTGGGTGAGCGGCTGGGCTGGGCCTACATCGACGTCGACCCCTGGGCCGCCGGCATCCTGACCATCGGCTTCATCTTCGGTGCCTACTTCACCGAGGTGCTGCGCGGCGCCTTCCTGGCGGTGCCGGCCGGCCAGAAGGAGGCGGCCGTGGCCTGCGGCTTCACGCCCTGGCAGGTGCTGTGGCGCATCGTCGGGCCGCAGATGCTGCGCCATGCGCTGCCGGGGCTCAGCAACAACTGGCTGGTGATGATCAAGGCCACCGCCATCGTCTCGGTGATCGGCCTGTCGGACCTGATGAACCGCGCCGCCCAGGCCGCCGGCAGCACGCGCGAGCCCTTTCTGTTCTACGGCGCGGCGGCGCTGCTGTACCTGGCCTTCACCACGCTGTCGGAGCTGGGCTTTGCCCGGCTGGGGCGGCGGCTGGCCATCGGCACCAGAAAGGCCGCACTGTGAACCTGCAGGTGATGTGGGACAGCCTGCCGCTGTATGCCGCGGGGGCGGCCACCACGCTGCAGTTGCTGCTGCTGGCGCTGGCCATCGGCGGGGCGCTGGCGCTGCCGCTGGCGGTGCTGCGCAGCCTGCCGTCGGCCTGGGCCTGGCGGCCGGTGTGGCTGTTCACCTACGTGATCCGCGGCACGCCGCTGCTGGTGCAGCTGTTCCTGCTGTACTACGGCCTGGCGCAGTTCGACGCGGTGCGCGACAGCCTGCTGTGGCCGTGGCTCAAGTCGGCCTGGTTCTGCGCGGTGGCGGCGTTCGCCATCAACACCTGTGCCTACACCACCGAAATCCTGCACGGCGCCATCCAGGCGGTGCCGGCCGGCGAGGTGGAGGCCGCCCGCGCGCTGGGCATGGGCCGGTGGATGACATTCCGCCGCATCGTGCTGCCGTCGGCCATGCGGCGCAGCCTGCCGGCCTACAGCAACGAGGTGGTGCTGATGCTGCACGGCACCGCCCTGGCCAGCGTGGTGACACTGCACGACCTGACCGGCGTGGCGCGCGAGGTCAATTCCATCCACTACCTGCCGTTCGAGGCCTTCATCACTGCGGCGCTGTGCTACCTGGCCATCACCCTGGTGCTGGTGGGCGGCTTCCAGCTGGCCGAGCGGCGCTGGCTGCGGCCGTTCGCCCCGCGCGGGTGACAGCCGGTGCCGGGGGCTGCGCTTAGCATCAGCGCTCCCCCTGCCCGCCCAACTCCCCATGCCTGCATCCACCCGCATTCCCGGCCGCCGCTTCCTGCAGTCGCCCGGCCCGTCCCCGGTGCCCGACGAGGTGCTGCACGCCATGTCCCGCCAGCCGATGGACATGGGCGACCCCCGGCTGGACGCCACCATCGCCGCCTGTGAAGCCGGCCTGCGCCGCCTGCTGCACGCGCCCGAGGCCGAGGTGTTCTTCTACGCCACCAACGGCCACGGCGCCTGGGAGGTGGCGGTGGAGAACCTGCTGCCCCCCGGCGCGGCGGTGCTGATCCCCGGCACCGGCCACTTCAGCGAGAGCTGGGCGGTGCAGACCGAAGCCCTGGGCCGGCGCGTGGTGCGCACGCCCTGGCGCCCCGGCTGGCCGATCGACGCGGCCGACGTGGCCCAGGCCCTGCGCGACGACCCGCAGCACCAGATCGTGGCGGTGTTCGCGGTGCACACCGACACCGCCAGCGGCATCACCAGCGACATGGCCGCGCTGCGCCGGGCCATCGACGCCACCGGCCACCCGGCGCTGCTGGTGGTGGATGCGGTGGCCTCGGCCGGCTGCACCCGGGTGGCGATGGCCGAACTGGGCGCCAACGTGGTGCTGGGTGCCAGCCAGAAGGGCCTGATGACGCCACCGGGCATCGGCTGGCTGGCGGCCGATGCGCAGGCCCTGGCAGTGGCCGAGCGCAACCCGGCGCCGCGCTTCTACTGGGACTGGCGGCTGCGCCGCAGCCCGCTGAGCTACCGCAAGTTCTGTGGCACGCCGCCGCAGACCCTGCTGGCCGGCCTGGCTGCTGCCTTCGAGCTGATCGACCGCGAGGGCGAAGACGAGGTGCTGGCGCGCCACCACCGCCTGGCCGGTGCCGTGCAGGCCGCCGTGGCAGGCTGGGCCGAAGCCGGCGCGCTGGGCTTCTTCGCCCAGGTGCCTGAAAGCCGGTCGGTGTCGGTCACCTGCATCACCGTGCCCGAGGGCACCGACATCGACGCCCT